>NZ_MQSY01000037.1:0-18316 GCF_001921245.1 Aeromonas sp. YN13HZO-058
TTTACCACCGAAGTGCTTGGCCAGCACGTTGGTGATAGCTGCAGTCAGGGTGGTTTTACCGTGGTCAACGTGGCCGATGGTGCCGACGTTTACGTGCGGTTTATTACGCTCAAATTTTTCTTTAGACACGACGTAGTCCTTCTAGGTTAAACCCGCCTACCGTCGTAGGCGGGGAATCTTAAATTACTTGGATTTGCGCTCTTCGATCACGGCTTGTGCAACGTTGGTCGGTGCATCGTGATACTTGGCGAATTCCATGGCGTAGGAAGCACGACCCTGGGTAGCGGAACGCAGTGCAGTTGCATAACCGAACATTTCGGCCAGCGGCACCAGAGCACGTACGATCTTGCCGGACGGGCCATCTTCCATACCTTCGATCAGGCCACGACGACGGTTCAGGTCACCGATAACGTCGCCCATGTAATCTTCCGGAGTTTCAACTTCTACTTTCATGATCGGTTCGAGCAGAACCGGGTTGGCTTTCATGAAGCCAGCCTTAAAGGCCATGGAAGCAGCGATTTTGAACGCCAGTTCGGAAGAGTCGACATCGTGGTAAGAACCGAAGTGCAGACGCACACCCAGATCCATAACCGGGTAACCAGCCAGCGGACCAGATTTGAGCTGCTCACGGATACCTTTATCAACACCCGGGATGAATTCACCAGGAATGACACCACCTTTGATGTCGTTGACGAATTCGTAGGCTTTGCCTTCTTCCAGCGGGTACATGTCGATAACAACATGACCGTACTGACCGCGACCACCAGACTGCTTGGCATGCTTGCCTTCGATGTCTTTAACGGTGGTACGGATGGTTTCACGGTAAGCAACCTGCGGCTTACCTACGTTGGCTTCAACCTTGAACTCGCGACGCATACGGTCAACGATGATGTCCAAGTGCAGCTCACCCATACCAGCGATGATGGTTTGACCTGACTCTTCGTCAGTCCATACGCGGAAGGACGGATCTTCCTGAGCCAGACGGCCCAGTGCCAGACCCATCTTCTCCTGGTCAGCCTTGGTTTTCGGCTCAACCGCGATAGAAATTACCGGCTCCGGGAATTCCATACGCTCGAGGATGATCGGTGCGTTCTGGTCACACAGGGTGTCACCAGTGGTCACGTCTTTCAGACCGATAGCAGCAGCGATGTCACCAGCGCGTACTTCTTTGATCTCTTCGCGCTTGTTGGCGTGCATCTGAACGATACGGCCAAAACGCTCGCGCTTGTCCTTGACGGAGTTCAGCACGGTGTCACCGGAGTTAACAACACCGGAGTAAACGCGGAAGAAGGTCAGGTTACCAACGAACGGGTCGGTAGCGATCTTGAACGCCAGAGCAGAGAACGGCTCGTCATCAGAAGCGTGACGCTCGTCTTTGGTCTCGCCGTCCATTTTCAGGCCGTCGATAGCAGCTACGTCGGTCGGAGCCGGCAGATAGTCAACAACGGCATCCAGCATTGCCTGTACGCCCTTGTTCTTGAACGCGGAGCCACAGGTTACCAGGATGATTTCGTTGTTCAGCACACGCTGACGCAGAGCTTTCTTGATCTCTTCCTCGGTCAGCTCTTCGCCGCCCAGGTATTTTTCCATCAGGTCTTCAGACGCTTCAGCAGCGGCTTCAACAAGATTCATGCGCATTTCTTGCGCCTGTTCCAGCAGCTCAGCCGGGACGTCTTCGTAATCGAAGGATACGCCCTGGTCAGCTTCGCTCCAGTTGATGGCTTTCATCTTGACCAGGTCAACAACGCCCTTGAAGTTCTCTTCGGCGCCGATGTTCAGCTGAAGGGGAACCGGAACGCCTTTCAGACGGGTCTTGATGTGCTCAACGCAGCGCAGGAAGTTGGCACCGGTACGGTCCATCTTGTTGACGAACGCGATACGGGGAACCTTGTACTTGTTAGCCTGACGCCATACGGTTTCAGACTGTGGCTGTACGCCACCTACGGCACAGTACACCATCACGGCACCGTCCAGAACACGCATTGAACGCTCTACTTCGATAGTAAAGTCAACGTGGCCCGGGGTATCGATGATGTTGATACGGTGCGGTTGGAACTGTTTACCCATACCGGACCAGAAAGCGGTGGTCGCGGCGGAGGTGATGGTGATACCACGCTCTTGTTCCTGTTCCATCCAGTCCATGGTGGCAGCGCCATCGTGAACTTCACCGATCTTGTGACTTACACCGGTATAAAACAGTACGCGCTCGGTAGTAGTAGTCTTACCGGCGTCAATGTGAGCGGAGATACCGATGTTACGATAACGCTCAATGGGGGTTGTACGAGCCATTGTCATCCTCTTACTAAGGCGCTTGTCCCTAGATAATTAAAGGTGCGCAGAGCCAAAAGACCCTGCGCAAGCGGATTACCAGCGGAAGTGAGCGAAGGCTTTGTTCGCTTCAGCCATACGGTGAACGTCTTCACGTTTCTTGACAGACGAACCCTTATTGTCAGCGGCATCCAGCAGCTCGCCAGCCAGACGCTGAGCCATTGATTTTTCACCACGTTTACGAGCGGCATCAACCAACCAGCGCATTGCCAGGGCATTGCGACGTACCGGACGAACTTCTACCGGCACCTGATAGGTTGCACCACCGACGCGACGAGATTTAACCTCGACCGCCGGACGAATGTTATCCAGAGCGACTTCGAACAGGGCCAGGTGCTCTTTGCCAGATTTGGTGGCAATGATGTCCAGGGCGCCATAAACGATGGCTTCTGCAACAGATTTCTTACCGTCAACCATTACTACGTTGACAAATTTAGCCAGCAGCTCTGATCCGAACTTGGGATCTGGCAGGATTTTACGCTGACCAACAACACGACGTCTTGGCATTTCAAATTCTCCGTAACTTCAGGGATTACCCAAAACTAGAAAGCTATCTAACTAGAAACGAATTAACGTTTGGCCTTACTTAACGGAGAACCATTAAGCTTTAGGACGCTTCACGCCATACTTGGAGCGAGCCTGCTTACGGTCTTTAACACCGGCACAGTCCAACGCACCACGAACGGTGTGATAACGAACACCTGGCAAGTCTTTTACACGACCGCCACGGATCAGAACAACAGAGTGCTCTTGCAGGTTGTGACCTTCACCACCGATGTAGGAGGTGACTTCGAAGCCGTTGGTCAGACGTACACGGCATACTTTACGCAGTGCAGAGTTAGGCTTCTTCGGGGTGGTGGTATATACACGAGTGCATACGCCACGCTTCTGAGGGCACGCTTCCAGCGCCGGCACGTTGCTTTTCACAACGAGCTTGATGCGTGGCTTGCGAACCAACTGGTTAATAGTTGCCATCAAAAGGCTCCTGATAATGACTTCATAAACGTGTGGAAAATCCTCCCCGCAGATACGGGGACGCGAAATTTTATGCCCTGTTGTCTGGGGAGTCAAGATTTATACAATTTGCGTCACAAAAGGGCAATTCGGATCCGTTTGATTTCATGACATCACCTTGAATTCTCTTGAAAATGTGCTTCTCAGCCGCCCCAGGTGCGCGGGGAACCTTTTTGCGCAATCAGTGCCACCAGACCCGCCATATCGAGCACATTACCCACCCGATGATGCAAACCACGAGCTTGCAGGTCTTCCTGCATCACATAAAGCGGGATGCCCGCCAGCCGCGCGCTCCATTGGGGAGCCGATGCCGCTATCACGGCATCCTGCATCAGTACCAGCTCATCCTCCGGCTGGAGGTATGAGAGCACGTCTGCCAGGGCCTGACTCTGAAAGGGGGAGTTCAATATCAGATGCAACATGGAGACCTCAAAAGCTGATGTGAGTCGAACATTGTGCCCAGCGCCGAGCCAGCTCCTGGCGCGGCAGACTCTCGACCGGGATCAGCAGATCATCCACTGTCAGGCCACGCTCTGCCAGCGAGTCAGCACAAACATAGACCTCTTCGATGTCGTAGAGTTCCAGCATTTTGAAGGTGGGCGCGTAGTGGCGCTGCAAAATGGCAACCGGCTGCTGCTCCTTGAGCAGTTGCAGCACACCGTCCCCAATCAGGAACAGCGCCAGCTCATCGGTCATAGCCGAGGTGGCCAACAAGGCATCGAGCCCTTCCCGACCGGCGGCATGGCCATGGGGGCCACGACTGCAGATAAATGCGATTTTCTTGCTCATGACTCCCCCTAGAACTGAACCAGTCGATCGGCGGTGAGTGCCGCCTCGGCCAACTGGCCCAGACCGCTCAGGCAAAACGGCGCTTGCAGATTGAAGTGCGCCTGCCCTGCCCCCTTGGCCTCCTGCTCATCGAGCACACCGCGCCGCATGGCGGCGGCGACACAGACGTCGATACGGATCCCCTGCTCTTCTGCCAGCTCTCGCCACAGACGCACCAGGTCGGTCTCATCGGATGCAGGCAGGTGCAGACCGTTGCCGTTGCAGACCCCATCCTGATAGAAGAACAGGTGGGACAAGGTATGCCCCTGCGCCAACAGTGTGCGGGCAAAGCGATAGGCGGTGCTGGCCGACTGGGTGCCATAAGCAGGCCCCGTGACCAGGATGGCAAAACTCAGACTCATAGCAGGACTCCTGTGCTGACCCGGTCCATTTTACGCCAAAAACAAAAAAGCCCCTGCCAGGAGGGGCTTGCTGCGATCCGTTGATCAGAGATGGGCAATCGCCTCGACCTCGACCAGCACATCTTTCGGCAGACGGGCCACTTCCACGCAGGAGCGGGCTGGCGCGGCATCGCCAAAGTAGCGGGCATAGACCTGGTTGAAGGCAACGAAGTTGTTCATGTCGCTCAGGAAGCAGGTGGTTTTAACCACGTTGCTGGCATCGGCACCGGCAGCGTGCAACACGGCAACCAGATTCTTCATCACCCGTTCGGCCTGCTCTTCGATGCCGCCAGCCACGATTTCCATGGTGGCAGGATCGAGCGGGATCTGCCCGGAGGTGAAGATCATCTCGCCAACCTTGGTAGCCTGAACATACGGACCAATCGCGGCAGGCGCCTTGTCGGTTGCAATCACTTCTTTAGCCATTCATCTATCCCCTTCTGGAATGAGTTACTCGTTTTCGTCTTCACCCTGCTTGCGCTGTCGGATGTAAAGATAAACGGTATGTTTTGAAATATTGAGTTTGTCCGCCACCAGATTGATCGAATCCTTGATGTCGAAAATGCCCTTCTCGAACAGCTGGGTCACGATGAAGCGGTTCTTGGCATTGTTGGCCACGGTGGGATCGCGGTTGATCTCGTCGATGGTGTTATCCACCGTCTGGGCAACCAGCTCTTCCACACTGTTGGCGAAGGTCTCGGGTGACTGACGCGCCGCCTGCTGGGGCGTCGGGAAAAATTCGGCCACGAACTCGTGGAAAGGCGCGTTGATGTGCAGGTTGATGCAGATAAGCCCCACTACTTGCCGCTCGCTGTTGCGAATGGCAATAGTGCTCGACTTCATCAGCGCACCGGTGCGGCTGCGAGCGAAATAGCTCTGGGTGTAATCCTGGCCAGTGCTCTCGATATCCTTGAGCATGCGCAGGGCGAGATCGGTGATGGGCGCCCCGAGGGTGCGTCCGGTATTGAATCCGTTGGCGATCTTGATCACCGACTCGTGCAGATTTTCCAGGGAGTGGAGTACCACTTCACAATGCTTGCCGAACAGCTCGGCCAAGCCATCGATGAGCCCATCGTATGAGCGCAACAATTCCCTGTCTTCATCTGTAAAAGTGCGGCCGATCAGCTGTTCTTCGGGAAGCATCGCTTCCTCGATACCGACAGTCATGTTCTACCCCTGTAATAACCATTCAACTTTCCCGAGTTTTAAATTGCAGGGGAGTAAAGTCAACTTTTTTTGATTTTTTACTCTACAACTTTGCTCTGGATCATCCTGAAACCCGCGCGGTGCCTACCTTTGCCGAGGAATTGGCCAACAAAAAGGGCTCCTAGAAGGAGCCCTTTTTAATCAAGGATGACGAGTTACTCTTCGTCGAAGCTACCGGCTGCGTTCAGCAGATCCGCCAGGTTCTGTTGAGCTTCATCAGCGGTCACCTGCGGGGTACCAACAGCACGAGCTGCGGCAGCACGCTGGTTGATCCGGCTATGGTGGTAGGCAAAGCCGGTACCAGCCGGGATCAGACGACCCACAATGACGTTCTCTTTCAGACCACGCAGTTCATCACGCTTGCCACCAACGGCGGCTTCGGTCAGAACGCGAGTGGTTTCCTGGAAGGAAGCCGCAGAGATGAAGGACTCGGTGCTCAGAGATGCCTTGGTAATACCCATCAGTACATGACGGAAGGTCGCAGGGGTCTTGCCCTCGGCAACCAGCTTACGGTTGGCAATCTTCACACGAGCAACTTCAACCTGTTCACCTTCGATCAGATCGGTGTCGCCAGCGCTCAGGATCTCGCACTTGCGCAGCATCTGACGAACGATGACTTCGATGTGCTTGTCGTTGATCTTAACGCCTTGCAGACGGTAAACGTCTTGCACTTCGTTGGCGATGTAGTTGGCGACCGGGCTGATACCGCGCAGACGCAGGATGTCGTGAGCAGACTCAGGACCGTCCGCCAGCACTTCACCCTTCTCAACTTTTTCACCTTCGAACACGTTCAGGTTACGCCACTTCGGAATCATCTCCTCGTAGACGTTGCCACCATCAGTCGGGGTGATAACCAGACGGCGTTTGCCCTTGGTCTCTTTCCCGAAGGAGATGGTACCGGAGATCTCGGCCAGAATTGCCGGTTCCTTCGGTTGACGTGCTTCGAACAGATCCGCAACGCGCGGCAGACCACCGGTGATGTCCTTGGTACCGCCGGATTCTTGCGGGATACGCGCTACCGCGTCACCCACACCCACGTTGGCACCATCTTCCAGGTTCACGATCGCCTTGCCCGGCAGGAAGTACTGGGCGGCTACATCGGTACCCGGGATCATCACGTCTTTGCCGTTCAGGTCGACCAGTTTAACGGTCGGACGCATCTCTTTACCGGCACTCGGACGCTCGTTGACATCCAGTACGACGATAGAAGAGAGACCGGTCAGCTCGTCGGTCTGACGAGTGATGGTCACGCCATCGATCATGTGTTCGAACTGCAGGCGACCTGCCACTTCGGTGATGATCGGGTGGGTGTGCGGATCCCAGTTGGCAACGGTCTCGCCAGCGTTCACGGCCTGGCCGTCCTTCACTTCCAGCACGGAACCGTAAGGCAGCTTGTGGCTTTCCTTGGTACGGCCCATGTCGTCCATGATGGTCAGTTCGGTAGAACGGGAGGTGATAACCAGTTTGTCATCGCTGTTGTGAACGAACTTGGCGTTCTGCAGCTTGATGGTACCGGTGTTCTTGACCTGGATGCTGTTCTCGGCAGCAGCACGGGATGCCGCACCACCGATGTGGAACGTACGCATTGTCAGCTGGGTACCCGGCTCACCGATGGACTGGGCGGCGATAACACCGACAGCCTCACCTTTGTTAACCAGGTGACCACGGGCCAGATCACGGCCGTAGCAGTGAGCACAGTTACCGAAGTCAGTTTCACAGGTGATGGCAGAACGTACCTTCACGCGGTCAACAGAGTTTTGCTCCAGCAGGTCACACAGCTGCTCGTCGAGCAGGGTGTTACGTGCTACCAGCACCTCATCTTCAGTACCCGGCTTGATCACGTCATCGGCAACCACACGGCCCAGCACGCGCTCACGCAGCGGTTCGACAACGTCGCCACCCTCGATCAGCGGAGTCATCCACAGACCTTCGGTAGTGCCGCAATCGTCCTCGGTGATCACCATGTCTTGTGCCACGTCTACCAGACGACGAGTCAGGTAACCGGAGTTCGCAGTCTTCAGTGCGGTATCCGCCAGACCCTTACGAGCACCGTGAGTGGAGATAAAGTACTGCAATACGTTCAGACCTTCGCGGAAGTTCGCGACGATCGGCGTCTCGATGATGGAGCCATCCGGCTTGGCCATCAGGCCACGCATACCGGCCAGCTGACGGATCTGGGCGGCGGAACCACGCGCACCAGAGTCGGCCATCATAAAGATGCTGTTGAACGATGCCTGCTCTTCTTCTTCACCCAGCGAGTTGACGTTACGCTCTTTGGACAAGTTCTCCATCATGGCCTTGGAGACGCGCTCGTTGGCGCTGGCCCAGATATCGATAACCTTGTTGTAACGTTCGCCCGCAGTCACCAGACCGGATAGGAACTGGTCCTGGATCTCGGCGACTTCGGCTTCGGCTGCCGCAATGATGTCTTTCTTGGCATCCGGGATGACCATGTCATCGATACCAACGGAAGCACCGGACAGGGCCGCATAGTGGAAACCGGTATACATCAGCTGGTCAGCGAAGATAACGGTGTCCTTCAGGCCCTGCTTGCGATAGCAGGTGTTCAGCAGACGGGAGATGAGCTTTTTGCCCAGCGCCTTGTTGGATACGGATTTGATCCAGTTCTGCGGATTGGCATCCAGGTCAGCCTGCTCTGCAGCAGTCAGCACCTTCGGCTCGTCGATCAGGGCGTATTCCATGCCTTTCGGCAGGATCAGGCTCAGGATCGCACGACCAACGGTGGTGTTCTTCATCTCGGTGTGCTCACGCAGAGAACCGTCTTCCTGACGCAGGTATTCGGTAATGCGTACTTTCACACGAGCATGCAGATCGGCCAGACCGGCGCGATAAACTTTCTCGGCTTCTTTCGGGCCGGCCAGCACCATACCTTCGCCTTTGGCGTTGATACGGGCACGGGTCATGTAATACAGACCCAAGACCACGTCCTGAGAAGGAACGATGATCGGCTCACCGGAGGCAGGCGACAGGATGTTGTTGGTAGACATCATCAGCGCACGCGCTTCCAGCTGGGCTTCCAGAGTCAGCGGTACGTGGACCGCCATCTGGTCACCATCGAAGTCCGCGTTATACGCAGCACAAACCAGCGGGTGCAGCTGGATTGCCTTGCCTTCGACCAGCGTCGGTTCGAATGCCTGGATACCCAGACGGTGCAGGGTAGGTGCACGGTTCAGCAGAACCGGGTGCTCGCGGATCACTTCGTCCAGGATATCCCAAACGACAGCTTCCTCGCGCTCCACCATCTTCTTGGCGGCCTTGATAGTGGTCGCCAGACCGCGGGTTTCCAGCTTGCCATAGATGAACGGCTTGAACAGTTCCAGCGCCATTTTCTTCGGCAGACCGCACTGATGCAGGCGCAGGGTCGGGCCTACGGTGATAACGGAACGACCGGAGTAGTCGACACGCTTACCCAGCAGGTTTTGACGGAAACGACCTTGCTTACCCTTGATCATGTCGGCCAGGGATTTCAGCGGGCGCTTGTTGGACCCGGTGATGGCACGACCGCGACGGCCGTTATCCAGCAGCGCATCGACGGACTCTTGCAGCATACGCTTTTCGTTGCGCACGATGATGTCCGGAGCAGCCAGATCCAGCAGACGCTTCAAGCGGTTGTTACGGTTGATCACGCGACGGTACAGATCGTTCAGATCGGAAGTCGCGAAACGGCCGCCGTCCAGCGGTACCAGCGGACGCAGGTCCGGCGGCAGCACAGGCAGCACTGTCATGATCATCCACTCCGGCTTGTTGCCGGACTGCAGGAACGCTTCCATCAGCTTCAGACGCTTGGTGGTCTTCTTGCGCTTGGTCTCGGAGTTGGTTTGATCCAGCTCCTCACGCATGGTTTTGACTTCACCTTCCAGATCGATAGCGCGCAGCAATGCCAGGATTGCTTCGGCACCCATCTTGGCGTCAAATTCGTCGCCCCACTCTTCCAGCGCATCCAGGTACTGCTCTTCAGAGAGCATCTGGCTGCGTTCGAGGTTGGTCATGCCCGGCTCGATTACCACGAAAGATTCGAAGTAAAGCACGCGCTCGATGTCGCGCAGGGTCATGTCCAGCAGCAGACCGATACGGGACGGCAGGGACTTCAGGAACCAGATGTGGGCAGTCGGGCTGGCCAGCTCGATGTGGCCCATACGCTCACGACGGACCTTGGTCTGGGTCACTTCAACGCCGCACTTCTCACAGATCACACCACGGTGTTTCAGGCGCTTGTACTTGCCGCACAGACACTCGTAGTCCTTCACCGGTCCGAAGATGCGAGCGCAGAACAGACCATCACGTTCCGGCTTGAAAGTCCGGTAGTTGATGGTCTCAGGCTTTTTGACCTCACCGAATGACCAGGAGCGGATCATGTCAGGAGAGGCCAGACCGATCTTGATACTGTCAAACTCTTCGGTCTTGGTCTGAGCCTTCAAAAACTTGAGTAAGTCTTTCACGTGTTTCCCCTGTCAGGAGTCTAACCTCGGCGCCCCGGCTGCCAAAACAGCGGGGCGCCCACGTCAATTCTCGAACAATAAGAGCGAGCTCTTACTCTTCGTCCAGCTCGATGTTGATACCCAGAGAGCGGATTTCCTTCAGCAATACGTTGAAGGATTCGGGCATGCCCGGCTCCATACGGTGGTCGCCATCCACGATGTTCTTATACATCTTGGTACGGCCATTCACATCGTCAGACTTGACGGTCAGCATTTCCTGCAGGGTATATGCCGCACCGTAAGCCTCCAGGGCCCACACTTCCATCTCACCGAAACGCTGACCACCGAACTGCGCCTTACCACCCAGCGGCTGCTGGGTAACCAGGCTGTAAGAACCGGTAGAACGCGCGTGCATCTTGTCGTCGACCAAGTGGTTCAGCTTGAGCATGTACATGTAACCAACGGTTACTTTACGCTCGAAGCGGTTACCGGTACGGCCATCGAACAGATCAATCTGACCGGATTCCGGCAGATCAGCCAGCTTCAGCAGGGCTTTGATTTCGCGCTCTTTAGCACCATCAAAGACCGGTGTAGCGACCGGCAGACCCTTACGCAGGTTACCCACCAGGATACGTACGTCGTCGTCAGACAGTTCGGCGATGTTCACTTGCTGGGTGTCCTTCTCGCCCAGGTCATAGACCTGTTGCAGGAAGTTGCGCATCTCGTGCAGCTCGCGCTGCTCTTTGACCATGCGATCGATCTTCTCGCCGATACCCTTGGCCGCAAGGCCCAGGTGCACTTCGAGGATCTGACCGATGTTCATACGGGATGGTACGCCCAACGGGTTCAGTACGATGTCGACCGGACGGCCGAACTCGTCATGGGGCATATCCTCGACCGGACAGATCTTGGAGATAACACCCTTGTTACCGTGACGGCCCGCCATCTTGTCACCCGGCTGGATGCGACGCTTGACTGCCAGATAAACCTTGACGATTTTCAGTACGCCCGGCGCCAGATCATCACCCTGGATAATCTTGCGACGCTTGTTCTCGAATTTCTTGTCGAACTCGGCTTTCAGCTCAACGTGCTGTTCAGCGATCTGTTCCAGTTCGGTCTGCTTGCCTTCGTCTTCGATGGCCAGTTCAAACCACTTGGAGCGATCGAGCTTGTTCAGACGATCTTCGCTGTAACCGGCGGCCAGCAGCAGGTTGCGGGAGCGGCCGAAAATGCCGTCTTCCAGGATCTTGAACTCTTCGGTCAAGTCCTTCTTCGCTTCCTTCAGCTGCATCTCTTCGATTTCTTTGGCACGCTTGTCTTTTTCCACGCCATCGCGGGTAAAGACTTGCACGTCAACCACGGTACCGTACACACCGTTCGGCACACGCAGGGAGGAGTCCTTCACATCGGAGGCCTTCTCACCGAAGATGGCGCGCAGCAGCTTCTCTTCCGGCGTCAGCTGGGTTTCACCTTTCGGGGTTACCTTACCGACCAGAATGTCGCCGCCCTTCACTTCGGCACCCACGTAGACGATACCGGACTCGTCCAGCTTGGACAGAGCGGCTTCACCCACGTTCGGGATGTCAGCAGTGATCTCTTCCGGACCCAGCTTGGTGTCACGGGAGATACAGGCCAGTTCCTGGATATGGATGGTGGTCAGGCGATCTTCCTGAACAACACGCTCGTTCACCAGGATCGAGTCTTCAAAGTTGTAACCGTTCCACGGCATGAACGCGACGCGCATGTTCTGACCCAGTGCCAGTTCACCCAGATCGGTGGACGGGCCGTCAGCCAGTACGTCGCCAGCCATCACCGGCTCACCCAACATCACGCAAGGACGCTGGTTGATACAGGTGTTCTGGTTGGAACGGGTGTATTTGGTCAGGTTGTAGATGTCGATACCGGCTTCGCCTGGCATCAGCTCATCTTCATTGACCTTCAGGACGATACGGGAGGCATCGACATAGTCGATTACGCCGCCACGCTTGGCCACTACGGTTACACCGGAGTCAACGGCCACAGCGCGTTCCATACCGGTACCTACCAGCGGCTTGTCAGCACGCAGAGTCGGTACAGCCTGACGTTGCATGTTTGAACCCATCAATGCGCGGTTCGCGTCATCGTGTTCCAGGAACGGGATCAGAGCAGCTGCCACAGATACGATCTGCTGCGGGCTCACGTCCATATACTGGATCTGGTCGGCGTTCATAAAGGTGGATTCACCTTTATGACGGCACGGGATCAATTCATCTTTCAGACGGCCATCTTCGGTGGTCGCGGCGTTAGCCTGTGCGATCACGTACTTGCCTTCTTCGATAGCAGACAGGTAGTCCACTTCGTCGGTGATCACACCGTCAATGACCTTGCGGTACGGGGTCTCGAGGAAACCGTACTCGTTGGTACGAGAGTACACGGACAGCGAGTTGATCAGACCGATGTTCGGACCTTCAGGAGTCTCGATAGGGCACAGACGACCGTAGTGAGTCGGGTGTACGTCTCGGACTTCAAAGCCGGCACGCTCACGAGTCAAACCGCCCGGGCCCAGCGCGGAAATACGACGCTTGTGGGTCACTTCGGAGAGCGGGTTGTTCTGGTCCATAAACTGGGACAGCTGACTGGAACCAAAGAACTCTTTGACTGCGGCGGAGATCGGCTTGGCGTTGATCAGATCCTGCGGCATCAGGGTGTCCAGGTCGCCCAGGGAGAGACGCTCCTTGACCGCACGCTCGACACGCACCAGACCGACGCGGAACTGGTTCTCGGCCATTTCACCGACAGAACGGATACGACGGTTACCCAGGTGGTCGATATCGTCCACTTCGTCGTTGCCGTTACGGATGTCGATCAGGCGCTTCATGACTTCAACGATGTCGTCTTTGGTCAGTACGCCAGCGCCAGTCTCGTCTTCACGACCCAGACGGCGGTTGAACTTCATCCGACCTACGGTAGACAGGTCGTAACGCTCGGCGGAGAAGAACAGGTTTTCGAACAGCTGTTCTGCAGCTTCGCGAGTAGGCGGCTCGCCCGGACGCATCATGCGATAGATCTCGACCAGCGCTTCCAAACGGTTGGAGCTGGAGTCGACACGCAGGGTCTCGGACATGTAGGCACCGTGATCCAGTTCGTTGGTGAACAGAACCTCGAAGTGCTTGAAGCCGGCTTGGGACAGGTTGGCGATCGCTTCCAGGCTCAATGCCTGGTTGGCGGTCACGACCATCTCGCCAGTTTGCGGATGTGCGTAGTCCTTGGCAGCAACTTTGCCAACAACATACTCAACCGGTACCTCAATCTGGGTAACGGCGTCTTTTTCCAACTGACGGATGTGACGCGCAGTCACACGACGACCGGTCTCAACCACCACGGCGCCATTGGCCACGATGTCAAAGGTCGCAGTTTCACCACGCAGACGCTCCGGCACCAGATCCATCATCAACTTGCCATCTTTTACTTCAAAACCGATGGTCTCGAAGAAGGTGGCCAGGATCTGTTCGGAAGTGAAGTCCAGAGCGCGCAGAATAATGGATGCTGGCAGTTTGCGACGACGGTCGATACGGACAAACAGGTTGTCTTTTGCATCGAACTCGAAGTCCAGCCAGGAGCCACGGTAGGGGATAACGCGAGCGTTATACAGTACCTTACCGGATGAATGAGTTTTGCCTTTATCGTGGTCGAAGAAGACGCCCGGGCTGCGGTGCAGCTGGGAGACGATAACCCGCTCGGTACCATTGATAACAAAGGTGCCGTTCTCGGTCATGAGCGGAATTTCGCCCATGTATACTTCTTGTTCCTTGATGTCTTTGACGGTGCCGGCAGCTGCTTCACGATCGTACAGAACCATACGAAGCTTGACACGCAGCGGCGCGGAGTAGGTCACTCCACGGATCTGGCATTCTTTTACGTCAAATACCGGCTCACCCAGGCGATAGCTGACATACTGAAGCTCAGCACTACCGGAGTAACTGGTGATCGGGAAAACGCTACGGAAAGCGGCCTCTAGGCCATATTCACCTTCCGGGTCAGCCTCGATGAACTGCTTGAAGGAGTCCAGCTGAATGGACAACAGATAAGGCGTGTCCAGTACCTGGTCTCGCTTACCGAAGTCCTTACGAATGCGTTTTTTTTCGGTATAAGAGTAAACCATAGGGTTCCTCAGCTCGCTGATAAGTGACCCACTCTGTCCCGCAGGACAGCTCTGTCTCAACACCGTTTTGTGTTGGCCCGGACGAATGGAAACAGTCCGGATTGCTGGTGCACCGAGAGTCGTAAACGGTGTGAAATGCTCTCAGTCTACAGCGCAAAAAGGCTGGTGAACAAATATTCACCAGCCCTAGCCTGTTTTATCAGGCTAATCTACATAAATGCAGATTATTTGATCTCAACAGAAGCACCAGCTTCTTCAAGCTGCTTCTTCAGAGCTTCAGCTTCGTCCTTGGACACGCCTTCTTTCAGGTTAGCCGGGGCAGCTTCAACCAGATCTTTGGCTTCTTTCAGGCCCAGACCGGTAGCGCCACGAACGGCTTTGATGACGGCAACTTTGTTGGCGCCAGCAGCGGTCAGAACTACGTCGAACTCGGTTTTCTCTTCTACTGCTTCAGCAGCCGGACCGGCAGCAACAGCAACAGCGGCAGAAACACCGAACTTCTCTTCCATAGCTTCGATCAGCTCAACAACTTCCATTACAGACATGGAAGCAACGGCTTCGATGATTTGGTCTTTAGTGATAGACATGACAAAAATTCCTGATGTTGAATAAACTCAAACAGCCTAGATAGGCGAGAATCAAGCAGCAGCTTGCTTCTGATCACGCACAGCAGCGATGGTACGAACCAGCTTGCCAGCAGAGGCTTCTTTCATAGTCGCCATCAACTTCGCAATCGCTTCGTCGTAGGTCGGCAGCGTGGCCAGACGATCAATTTGTGCTGCGGCGATAAACTCACCGTTAAAAGCGCCAGCCTTGATTTCGAACTTTTGGTTCGCTTTGGCAAACTCTTTGAACAGACGAGCGGCAGCGCCCGGGTGTTCGTTAGAGAAAGCAATCAAGGTAGGACCGGTAAATGCGTTGTTCAGGCACTCGAATTCGGTACCTTCAACTGCACGACGCAGCAGGGTGTTACGCACAACGCGCATGTACACACCAGCTTCGCGAGCGGTTTTACGCAGGACGGTCATCTTATCTACAGTCACACCGCGAGAATCGGCTACAACTGCAGACAGAGCGCCTTTGGCAGCTTCGTTGACTTCAGCAACAATTGCCTTTTTGTCTTCGAGTCCCAATGCCATTGGCTTAACTCCTGGATTGAATCCGGGTCTATTGACCCAGTACAGACACATCCCCCCTACCTTTACAACAGAGGGGAACGATGCGGTAGCAGGATTCCAGAAGAGAAAGAAACTTTCTCGCTGGGTTTCCGGCACCGTCTACGCAGGAAACATTAAGGCTTTGCAGCCTCCTGCGGTCTTGGACGGAGGTCGAAACCCCCAACCAATCAAGGCGCAAAATTATAGATTAAATTTTGCGCCTTGTAAAACCCATCAATTAGGCCTGAGCTTCCAGAGAAGCTTGGTCTACGGCAACACCGGCACCCATGGTGGTGGAGATGCTGACTTTCTTGATGAAGATACCTTTGGCGGAAGAGGGTTTACCTTTTTTCAGGGCAACCAGCAGAGCTTCCAAGTTTTCTTTCAGCTGAACTTCGTCGAAAGAAACCTTACCCAGAGTGGTATGGATGATACCATTCTTGTCGTTACGGTAACGAACCTGACCGGCTTTGGCGTTCTTAACCGCCTCAGCAACGTTAGGAGTTACAGTACCGACTTTCGGGTTCGGCATCAGGCCGCGCGGGCCCAGGATTTGACCCAGTTGACCAACAACGCGCATGGCATCCGGGGATGCGATAACGACGTCGAAGTTCATCTCGCCTTTCTTAACCAGATCGGCCAGGTCATCCATACCTACCAGGTCAGCACCGGCAGCTTTGGCTGCTTCGGCGTTGGCACCTTGAGTAAATACGGCAACGCGTACATCACGACCGGTACCGTGCGGCAGTACAGTAGCACCACGTACGTTTTGGTCAGATTTACGAGCGTCGATACCCAGGTTGACAGCAACGTCAACGCTTTCAACGAACTTGGCGGTAGCCAGTTCTTTCAGCAGGGCAATGGCTTCGTTGATGGAGTACTCTTTGGTACCGTCAACTTTTTCGCGAATAACGCGCATACGCTTGGAAAGTTTAGCCATTGTCTTAATCCTCCACTACCAGACCCATGGAACGAGCGGAGCCTGCGATGCAACGTACTTTTGCATCCAGATCGGCACCGGTCATATCCGGTTCTTTGGTCTTGGCGATTTCTTGCAGCTGGGCTACGGTCACCTTACCAACCTTGTCTTTGTTCGGCTTGGCAGAACCAGACTTGATACCAGCAGCTTTCTTCAGCAGGAAGGAAGCAGGCGGAGTCTTGGTTTCGAAGGTGAAGGAACGGTCACTGTAAACGGTGATCACGACCGGAGTCGGTGAACCTTTTTCCAGCTTCTCTGTACGAGCGTTGAACGCCTTACAGAATTCCATGATGTTCACACCGTGTTGACCCAGTGCAGGACCAACGGGAGGAGATGGGTTGGCTGCACCAGCAGCAACCTGCAGCTTGATATAAGCTGTGACTTTCTTAGCCATTAGGAAATTACCTCAAAAATGGGTTCTAGCGCCTCGGAGACTTGCTCCTGCAAACGGCTCCCCAACTAATAAAGGGGCAGCGAATTATAGAGATAATCGCTGCCCCTGACAACCGTTAAACGTACAGAATTCAATCAGCCCTTTTCGACCTGACCAAAATCCAGTTCAACAGGAGTAGAACGACCGAAGATCAGTACAGAGACCTTCACGCGGCTCTTCTCATAATCGACCTCTTCAACGGTACCGTTGAAGTCGGCAAACGGACCATCGGCAACCCGCACCATTTCACCCGGTTCAAACAGGGTTTTCGGACGCGGCTTGTCGTGGGCATCCTGCAGACGGTTCAGGATGGCATCGGCCTCTTTGTCGGAGATCGGTGCCGGACGGTCGGAAGTACCGCCAATGAAGCCCATTACGCGCGGTACGTTACGCACCAAGTGCCATGTGGTTTCATCCATCATCATCTGAACCAGGACATAACCCGGGAAAAACTTGCGCTCACTCTTGCGCTTCTGGCCAGCACGCATCTCGACCACTTCTTCGGTCGGGACCAGTACTTCACCGAACATGTCTTCCATGCCATGCATCTTGATATGTTCGCGCAGGGACTTGGCTACACGGCCTTCATAGCCGGAAAAAGCCTGCACGACATACCATCTCATACGTTGTTCACGTTGTTCAGTCATGGCTTATCCTTACACACCGGTAATCAGGTTGACCAACCAGACCAAGGCACCGTCCAGAACGAACAGCAGCAGCCCCATCACGGCGGTCACCGCCAGCACAATCAGGGTTGTCTGAATGGCTTCCTGACGGGTCGGCCATACGACCTTGCGGACTTCCAGGCGAGACTCACGGGCAAATGCCAGTGTTGCCTTTCCCTTGGTGGTTTGCAGGGCTACTGCACCGGCAGCAGCAATGACAACGACCACACCCAGGGCGCGGACGGCAGCGACAACATCGTTGAGCAGGTAATTACCCACTACAGCGGCCGCCAGGATAATGAAAACCAGGCCCCAAAGCAGGGTATCCTTGCTTCCGCCCTGGCTCTCAGAACTAACACTCATACAACCCACCTGTATCTGACGTAACCAAAGACACAAAAGCCCCGTACGAGACGAGGTATATGGCAGGGGCGGCAGGACTCGAACCCGCAACCATCGGTTTTGGAGACCGCTGTTCTACCAATTCGAACTACGCCCCTACACAAGAAAGCCCCTATTATAGGGGCTTTGCTTTATTTATGTAAGCCAAAGATTAAGCGATTACGCTGGCTACAACACCGGCACCTACGGTACGGCCACCTTCACGGATAGCGAAACGCAGGCCGTCGTCCATCGCGATCGGAGCAATCAGGGTAACAACCATTTTGATGTTGTCGCCTGGCATTACCATTTCAACGCCTTCCGGCAGTTCGATGGTACCGGTC
>NZ_MQSY01000005.1:0-18962 GCF_001921245.1 Aeromonas sp. YN13HZO-058
TACCTGAAGAACTACCTGGGTTGGCGCAGGATGCTGGAGCGTTACGGGAGGGGCGTGAATATCAAAGCGTGTTTGCATGAGACGCTGGGGCGCCCCATGCAACACGTAATTGGGACATAGCCTTTTTTATCGAGCGTGAAAACCCCAACGTCTCATAAAAATCGCAGAGGGATATCCGCACTGGGGGCTGTCACGTCCACAAACTGGTCAATACCTCGCCACAACCGGGCATGCTCACGGACTGCCTGCTGATAGGCCCAAGTAGCGATAGCGGTAGAACGCTCTGCATCAACGCTCACCAAGGGGGCCAGCTCGTCAGTGAGGTACGCCCCGTGAGTCAGGATATTCTGCTCGTACCAGATATCCCTGTGCTCGGGAGCGGCGAGAAAATCCCGTTTGCTCCGGTTACAGTTGGCGTGTGCCAGTACGAAGTTGTGGCCCAAATCGATTGGATAACGACGCCAGGGGATGAAATGGTCTACCTCACCAGCCCCGTGTATCGCCTTGTTACAGTAAAAACAGGTTCCCCCCTGCAAATCCCTCAGTACCTCCCCTATCCGCCCAAGCGCCTGGCGGCTTGAGCCAAAGAGAAAATTCTCCAGCCCCACACTGGGGCCAATCAGTGGCTGATTCCCCTTTATGTCGCAGATAAGCTGCAGCCAATGCTGTCGGGAGAGGGAGACCACCAGATCGTGAAAGCGGTGAAGGCAGTAGAGAATGCCGGGGTTAAGGCAGATATGATCCGCACCTCTTTGGTGTGGATAGAGGTGGCACACCTCTCGCCCACCCAGGATCTGCAGACGCCACAAGGGACCCTCAATAAGGATGCGCCGTACTCGGGCAAGCAGAGGCCGCCAGGCGTCATGACGACGCAGTGCAGTCACCGAACAGACACCTTCTTCACGCAGCCGGGACAGCTCCGTCAGCATAATGGCCTGACGACCGCTACTCTGCTTGAGCAAGGTGGCCGTTTCTCCCGTCGCCGAGTAGGGCAAACTGTGCTGCCAGTAAAGCTCCACAAACTTGGTGGCCAGTTCGTCCAGCGTAATGGTACGCACCACCGCCAGATCATGGGTCTCGGTACTGCGCTCAATCGCGATATCTGCAATCCCGTGGAGCAAGGCGCACTTGTAAGTGGCAACAAAATCGCCCTCGGTAAAAATGCGTTGCAGATAAGCAATAAAGGCGAGTTGCTGCTCAGGGGAGGCGTACATATTCGCCCCCGATGATCAGACTCTGCCAACTCAAGCCGGTACGCGCCAAGGCATCCCCCTGTGGTTCTAACACATGGAGAAGTGTCATCCCCTCCCGCAATACAAGCAGCTCGACTTCATCGGCAGCCACCGGGTACATGGCTCGCTCCCGCATATCCTGCTCCGAGATAGCCAAGCGCAGACTCAGTACCAGATAACCATCTGGTGAGAGCAGCTCATGAATACGTGCCAGAGCCAAGGGGCGAGACTCCGGGGGTAGATGCATCCAGACAGCACTGAGCAAAATCAGATCAAAAGAGCCCGTCACGCGAGAGAGAGCAGGCATAGCGTCATTGACCCACGCCACCGCAGCCTCACGGGTATGACACTGCCCCTGTAGAGCGAGAGCCTGACAGGGCTCGACAGCGACCACACTGTGGCCCTGATGGAGCCCGGCTAAAAACGCGGCATCCCGACCACTGCCGGCCCCCACATCGAGCAATCGGCGCGGCGCCGCCACGAGCCAAGGTTCCAGCAAGGTAAGCCAGTTGCAATGAACGGCGCGAGCAGATACCTGCTGGTAACGGGTCGCCAATTCGGTGGCGTGGCGCTGGTAGTAGTCGAGGGACACAATGCGTTCCAATCGGAAAATAAAGAGAAATAGTCTCACAAAATCAGTGGGTTGACTATGACAAGGACGACACTGTCCAGACATGAACGATTAAGGATGCAAAGGAATTTACGACAAACCAGGCCTTGACCCAAAGAACTGCGACAAGAGGGTTCTGAATGATGCTACAGTGCAACAATTCGGGTAATATTTAGCCAACACACTGATCTCTCGGCACTTATTATCGCTATGAGAGGTCAACGCCAGATGGAGATGGCTATTGATGAACTCGACTGATGTCGTGGCCCTGTTTGGGGATGACAAGATTCTTTCTTTTGACCTTGAACTGACCCGGGATGAAAAACTCCGTCATCTGGGTGCCCTCCTGGCTGATCGTGAGCTCAATCTCAAGGGCCCGCAGGATCTTTCCATCAAGGCGTTAAATGCGCTGGCACAAGAGGCTGATGTGGTCCTTGGCCACAATATTCTCGATTTTGATCTCCCCTGGTTGGCCAAACAGGCGGTACGTCCCCAGTTGCTTCTCGAAAAACCGGTAATAGATACCCTCTATCTATCCCCCCTTGCCTTTCCCAAAAACCCCTATCACCGCTTGGTCAAGGATTACAAACTGGTTCGGGATACCCTCAATGATCCGATCGCTGATGCAAGGCTCGCCATGCAGATCTTCTCGGAACAGTTGATAGCCCTGCAAGCCTTGCCTCTGACCCAATTGCAGCTTTATCAATACCTGTTCAACCAGGGAGTCATGGCGCAATTTAACACTCAGGGTCTGTCACTGGTGTTTGCCAGACTGACAGGCCGCCCGCCAGTACGAGTCTCAGAGCTACCCACCCTGATCAAGAGCATTGCCCATGAGAAAGCGTGCCCCAATCAGCTCAACCGGGTGATTGGTGATGCCCTGCGTCAACCTACGCTGCTGTTACCGTTGGCTTATACCTGCGCCTGGTTGCCCGTGTCCGGCGGCAACTCTGTGCTGCCGCCCTGGATTTGGCGCCGCTTCCCCCAGACAGCAGAGATCATTCACACAGTTCGCGAGCGTCACTGTGGTCATGCCGACTGCAGCTATTGTCAGGAGAACCACGACGCACGCCGCCATCTGCAACGAATCTTCGAGCTCGACAACTTCCGCAACCTGCCTGATGGGACACCATTGCAGAAGACTTTGATCGAGGAAGCCATGGCTGGTGTGGCACTGCTCGGCATACTCCCGACCAGCGGCGGAAAATCGCTCTGCTACCAGCTCCCGGCACTGGTTCGCAACCAGCGCAGTGGTGCCCTCACTGTCGTGATCTCCCCCCTGCAGGCACTGATGAAGGATCAGGTGGACAACCTTAAACACAAGGCCGGTATCGAAGGGGTTGCCGCCATCTCGGGGCTGCTGACGCTGCCAGAGCGAGGCGCAGTTCTTGAACAGATCCGCATGGGGGATATCGCCCTGCTCTATATCTCCCCCGAGCAACTTCGCAACCGCACGGTCAAACAGGCAATACGGCAACGTCAGATCGGTGGCTGGGTCTTTGACGAAGCGCACTGCCTGTCGAAATGGGGCCATGATTTTCGCCCTGACTATCTCTACTGCGCCAAGGCCATCGCCACCATTGCCAGTGAGCAGCAGGTGCCCATGCCTCCCGTCTTCTGCTATACCGCCACAGCCAAGCCGGATGTGATTGAGGATATCTGCGCCCAGTTTCTCGACAAGCAGCCTCGCCCGCTGCTCAGACTGGAAGGGGGTGTTGAACGTACCAACCTCGAATATGCCGTCGTGGAGTGCCCCGGTCTCAATAAACAGGGCCATATTCTCAACCTGCTCGAGCAGTTCTTCGGTGAGGAGAAGCCCGGCTCCTGCGTTATCTACTGCGCAACCAAGCGCAGCGTGGACGAGCTGGCTGATTTCCTCGGCCAGCAACAATCCCTCTCCGTCTCGCGCTTCTACGCCCGAATGGACAGTGCCCAGAAGAAAGCGACCCTAGAACAATTTATCAATGGCGAGATCCGGATCATCTGCGCGACCAATGCCTTCGGGATGGGGATCGACAAGGATGATGTGCGTTTGGTGATCCATGCCGATATCCCCGGCTCCCTCGAAAACTATCTACAGGAAGCTGGACGAGCTGGCCGCGATACAGCACAAGCCCACTGCGTATTGCTGTTTGATGAACAGGATATCGAGAAACAGTTTCAGCTCGAGGCCATGAGTGAAGTCAGCCTGCGCGATATCAAACAGATCCTGCGCGGAATAAGGCTCAGGGCCAGCAAAGGTGGCAAGCAGGATAACAATTCGCCACTGGTCGCCACCAGTGCAGAGCTCATCAACCAGCCAGAGGTGGAAACCAGCTTCGCTGCCGATGACAGCAATGCGGATACCAAAGTCAAGACAGCTATTGCCTGGCTCGAACGAGCAGGCTATCTGGAACGTAGTGACAACATCACTCAGGTATTTCAGGGTCGTCCCCTGTTTGCCTCCACCGAGGAGGCGATGAAAAGGGTAGAGAGTCTGAAACTGGCCCCCAAGGCCAAAGCCATATGGCAAGCGGTTATCCAGGCGCTGATGAGTGCTGCCGACGATGATGGCCTCAGTGCCGATACCATCGCCGAAGAGGCAGGCCAATACATGGCAGACAAGGGAAGTGGTGTTCAGGCCAGCGAAGTGATGCGGGTACTCACCCAGATGGCGGATGTCGGTCTTCTCTCTCAGGGGATGTTACTGACTACCTGGCTTCGCCCCAAAGGAAGAGACAATGCCCGGGTGCTCTGCGGACAAGTACACAGCATTGAAAAGGCGATGCTGGACACCTTGCGCGAAAAAGAACCCGAACCTGATACAGGGCAAGGGCTGATCTTTAACATTCGACTGGTCAATCAGGCCATCAAAGATCTGGGGCATGAACGGTGTAACCCTGGCTTGCTGCGCAATTTGCTGACCAGCTGGGCCCAGGATGGTCGCTCGGGGGGCGAGAAAGGCTCCATTGATGTCAAATATCTATCTCGGGAGCTCTACCAACTCACCTTCAACCGAACCTGGTCCCAGATTGAGCAAACAATTGATCAACGCCATCGCGTCACAGGCGCCACCCTCGATTTTCTCTACACCCTGTTGGCCAGCAGCGAAGAGAGTGTCCAGCGCCAGGTGATGCTGTCGTTTGCCCTGGAACAACTGGTCAAATACCTGCGAGAAGACATGGATGTGGCCCAGCTCATGAACAAGCGGGAGGCAAGCAGCCAGCAGGAGTGGTTACTCAAAGGGGCCGAGCGGGCACTGCTCTACCTGCATGAGCAACACGCCATCGTGCTGCAAAATGGCCTTGCCGTGTTCCGTAGCGCCATGACCCTCACCCTGACGGCGGAGCGGCAGCAGCAATACAACAAAACCGACTATCAGCCCCTTGAACATCACTATCGCCAGAAGGTAATTCAGATCCACGTGATGAATGAATACGCCCGCATCGGCCTGGAACACTTCAAGCAAGCCAAGAAGCTGGTGACGGACTACTTCTCCATGGAAGCCGACAAGTTCCTCGGTCACTACTTCAAAGGGCGCAACAAGATCCTGGAGCTGGCGACCAGCGAACACTCTTGGAGGCGTATTGTTGAAGATCTTCACAACCGGCCCCAGGAGCAGATAGTCCAGGCGCCGCCCGAGCAAAACTTGCTGGTACTGGCAGGCCCGGGTTCAGGCAAGAGCAAAGTGATTATCCACCGCTGCGCCTACCTGATGCGGGTCAAGCAGGTCACTCCATCCAAGATCATGTTGCTCTGTTACAACCATAATGCGGCGATGTCCCTGCGCCGACGCCTCACCGAGTTGCTGGGGCGTGACGGAGCACGGGTCTCGGTATTCACCTTTCACGGTCTCGCGATGAGCCTGACAGGCAATGCGGTGCAAAACCGGACATCCGACGATATCGACTTTACCACCATCATTGATGACGCTATCAAGCTGCTCCGGGGAGAGCAGAGCCAGCTCGGTCTCGAATTGGAAGAGCAGCGAGAACGACTGCTGGGAGGACTGCAATTTCTGCTCGTCGACGAGTATCAGGACATTGACGAACAGCAGTACCAACTGATCGCTGCACTGGTTGGAAAAAGCGAAGAGGATGAAGAAGCGCAACTGCACCTGATGGCAGTGGGCGATGACGACCAGTCTATCTACGCCTTCCGCGAAGCGAACGTCAGCTTTATCCGTCGCTTTGAACAAGATTACAACGCCCAGACTCACTACCTGACCTGGAATTACCGCTCAACAGCCCACATCATCGAAACGGCTAACCAACTGATAGAACACAATCTGGATCGCATGAAGAGCTCGCACCCCATTGTGATCGACGAACGGCGCAAGATGGAAGTACCTGGTGGCGCTTGGGAAGGGCTGGAGACGGCGCGCGGTAAAGTCATCGTCCAATCCTGTACTGACGCGGCCCAACAGGCCGCTGAAATCGTCAGACATATAACGCTTATTCGTGAAAAAGATCCGACCTGTCCACTGGAGTCTATCGCTGTACTGGCTCGCAATGGGTTGGATAAAGAAGAGCTGGCATGGGTGCGTTCAGCACTCGCTGATGCTTCTATTCCCTGCAGATTTACCCTGGATCGAGAGCATGGCTTCCCGATACATCGCTGTCGCGAGATCTTGCGTTACCAGAACTGGTTACATCAACAAGGCCACGCACTCCTGACAACACAACAACTGGCCAGCCCACTCCCTCCTCTTGTTCAAGCAAACCGCTGGGAGGCCTTGCTGTATGACCTTATTAATCAATGGCAGGAGAGCCAGGGAGAGCAAGCACTGTCAGCGTCTCATTTCCAGCAGTTCCTCTACGAATACTTGAGCGAACAGCGTCGGCAGATCCGCTTTGGCAAGGGGGTACTCCTCAGCACGGTACATGGCGTTAAAGGGGAAGAGTATCGCCATGTATTGATCCTTGATGGCGGATGGCAACGCAGTGCAGAAAATGCCTCGAACAATATCGAGGAAGAGCGGCGACTCTTCTATGTTGCGATGACCCGAGCAATCCAACGGTTAGTGGTTATGTCCCGCGCTGACCAGCGGCATCCCCACCTTCCTCTCATTGCCGAACGTTGTTACAACGAGTCGAGCCAGGCCACCGCCCCTGTACGGCAACGCCGCTTTGCCATCATAGGTATGCGCCAACTGGATATCGGTTATGCAGGTCGTAGCAACGAAAACCACTCGATACACCAGAACCTGCGGCAATTACAGGTCGGAGAGGCTGTACGTATCGGTCTCGACAAGCTGCAGAAACTGCATGTTTTCCATGGTCAAAACCCCGTAGCTCGTCTCTCCCAAAGTGCTCATCAGACCTGGCTGAATCAGTTTGCCACTATCCGGCACGCCAACGTCATCGCCATGATTGAGCGGAGCAAAGCACAGACAGACGATGCCTATCAGGAACAAGTTCGAAGTGAGCGGTGGGAACTCCCCATTATCGAGCTGGAGTTATAACGGTCTGGGCGAGGAGTGGTCTATCACTCCCCCCTGGCTCGTCACAACAACAGCATCATATCGCGGATCAATAGTGAGTAAATTGATGTTGGCCGCTGCATTTTAAAGCACTTACAATACGCGACCAATTTCCGTTGGATTCCTTTGATGCTCAGCCAATGTAATCGTCTGTTCCTGTGTCTCCTGCTACAACTCTGGTGCGCGCTGGCACAAGCCAATACCAGCCTTAACGAAGACGAATTCGATCTGTCTGAACGCGCCTGGCTCTCCTCACACCGGGAGCTGAGCATCGGCATGCCAATAATGGGGGATCCCCCCTACAGCTATAAAGATGCCGATCAACGCTTTACCGGACCGGTACCGGACATTGCGCAGCAGATCGCCAGAAAACTCGGCCTGACCCTGCGCTACAAGGTCTATTCCTCCTACGCCAACGCCCTGGACGGATTGCACGACGGCGAAGTGAATATGCTGATCAATGATCAGCCGGATGATCAATGGCAGCGGGATATTGTGTCCATTCCCTTTCTGCTCGCCACGCCACGCGGGGTGTTGCTCAATAATGGCAAGACCGGGCTGTCACAGCAGGATGCCCATGCCTTGCGCTGGGTCTGTGTCGCAGGAGCCAGCTCTTGCCAGCAGTTGAAACTGCTGGGAGTACCGCTCGTTGTCGAGGTCGAGAGTCGCAGCGAAGCGGCCTTTATGCTCAAGCAGCACCTGGCTGACGCCTATCTGGCCGATATGCCCTCACTGGTGATGCTGCAAGAGCAGCATCCCGCGGCGGGCTTCACGATTGCCAATCCGGACTGGGTAAGCGCGACATCCCTCTCCATCAATATGAGCCGGAACAACCAGGCACTGATCAGTCTGGTCACCAAGGCCTTCAACGAGATCCCGGTTGAAGATCGCCGCCTTATGCTCGAAGCCGCCACCATGAACAGCAGTACTGGCACCGGAGAGGTTAAATCGCTCCAGTTTACCGCCGAAGAGCAGCAGTGGCTCAGCCAGCATCAAATGCTGACTTACGCCGTCTCCCCGGAGTGGACCTCGATCAGCGAATTCAATTACCGGGGCCAACTGGTCGGTTTTGTCGCAGACCTGATGGCCTTGATGCGTCAATACTCCGGGCTGGAGTTCTCTCTGGTACGCACCAATAACTGGAGCGAGACCCAGAACCTGCTCAAGATCCGGCAGATCGATTTCATCCCCGCCATCACCCCAACCCGTGAACGCGGTCAGTTTGCCCTGTTTACCCCCGGCTATCTGTTTGTCGATCGGGTGGTCATTGGCCCCAAACGCAGTACCGATATTGCGGATATCTCCCATCTGCGAGGGAAACGTGTCGGCATCGTACATGGCTCGGTAGATAAGGAACTGCTGGTCGGCATCGGAGCCCACCCGGTTCCGGTCAATAATGACAACCGCTTGCTGGAACTGCTGGACAATGGCGATGCGGATTACGTCCTGTTAAGCATGCCCTCCATGAACAAGCGGATCAGCGAGCGCTATCAGATTGTCTATGCCGGAAAAGACCTGCGCCTGCCGGTGGCCATGGCGGTACGGCCGGACCCCATGCTACAGCGGATCCTCACCAAGGCGCTCTATGCCATACCGCCAGAGGAGCTCGAGAAAGTGGAGAAACGCTGGCTCTCCATGAGCGTGCAAACCGGTATCAACGCCGAAACCGTGTTGCTCTGGTTCGCCATCGGCGGGGCTGCGGCCGCCCTGTTGTTTGCCCTGTTCTGGGCCTGGAACCGCGCCCTGCAACAAGAGATTGTGCAGCGCCAGCGGGCAGAGAAAAAACTCAACGAACAGTTGGCATTTGTCCAGACCCTGCTCGACTCCTTGCCCAATATGGTGGCCCTGCGGGATCGGCAGCAAAATCTGACTCTGTGCAACCAAGCCTATCGTGACGTTTTTATCGGCGCAGAAAACGGAGGAAATGGCTGGAGTTATATGCGCCAAGAAGAGCGTGAACAGATGTTCCGCGAAGAGCGCCTCGTCTGGCAGAATGGCAACAGACTCGAAGGGAGTGGCTATACCCACCGCGATGATCAGATGCCCCTGCATGTCGTATATGTCAAATTGCCTTACCGTGGCGAGGATGGCGAGATCCAGGGGATCTTGACGGTATTGACCGATGTCAGTGCCCTGAAAGCGGCTGAAAGCAAGATGCTGGAGGCTGAAGCAAGATTGCGGGATATCACTGACAGCATGCCGGGGATGGTCTACCAATACTGGTGGCAGGCACCGGGTAAAGGAAAATTCCTGCATATATCACAAGGTGCAAAAGAAATTCTCGGGATATCGCAGCAGGCATTACTGGAGTGTGCCTCTGGCGGCACCATTTTCGGCCTGACCGAGAGCAATAGACAGGCCTTTGTCGATCAGATTGCCAGCCATGCCAAGGCGCAGACGCCTGTTGATGTGGAAGTTGAAATCCCGACTGCCAACGGGCTGCGCTATCTACAGGTTCGTGGCAATTTCGCCAGACACGACAACGACATGCTGCTGCTGAATGGGGTCGTGCAAGATATCACCACCCTCAAGCAACAGGAGCATGAGCTGCGTGATGCGCGCGCAGCGGCCGAGCAGGCGATGCAGGCGCGCAGCCGCTTTCTGGCGACCATGAGCCACGAGTTGAGAACCCCCATCTCGGGTATGCACGGTATGCTGGAGCTGCTGCGCATGAGCCAGCTCAATGATGATCAACGGTATCTGCTGCGCAATGTGGAGAGCTCGGCCAACACCCTGCTTTATCTGGTCAACGATATTCTCGATTTTTCAAAAATCGAAGCGGGTCAGCTTCACCTTCATTACCAGACCTGTCGTTTACAATCCTCTATCTGTGATGTGATCCGTGGCCATGCCACGCTGGCTTACGGCAAAGGACTGAGAGTCACGCTCGATTGGGACAACAAGGTCCCCGATCAGGCCGATCTGGATGCCATTCGAGTGGGTCAAGTACTGTCCAACCTGCTCAGTAACGCCGTGAAGTTCACCGAGCAGGGCACCATCTCGATCCGGGTCAGTTATCACAACCAGCAACTGGTCATTGCCGTGTCAGACACAGGTATCGGCATTGCGAAAATGAAGCAAGCACGCCTCTTTACCCCGTTTGAACAGCTGGAGTCCGATATCAACCGCCGCTTTGGTGGTACCGGACTGGGTCTGGCCATCTGTGATCAGCTGGTGAAGAAGATGGGAGGCATGCTAACGGTCCACAGTCAGGCCGGTGAGGGCTCCTGTTTCCGTTTCACCATCCCGCTGTTGAATGGCCTGTGGAGCCCGCCAGCGCTTGCTGGCAGCAAATGGTGGTGGCTCGGCGAGGATGCCAGCTTGCAGAACACCATGAAGCGGCTGGGAGCCACATTAATACCGCTGGATGTAAGCCAGATCACCGAAACGCTGAGCGGATTACTGCTGGCTGAAGAGTCTGCGCTGGAATCGGCGTTGGGGAGCGAGTGGCAACACACCTTGCGGCAAACCTGCTTGCTCAAGGGGGTAGTTATCTCCCCTCGTGAAGCATTGCGAGGACGGATGGACTCCGAACGCTGGTGGCGACTCGGCCAATCCCCCCTCTATCCGGATCTCCTGCTCGAAAGCTGTAACGAATTGGCCTCTGTGGGGCCTGCACCAGTCAGGGAGATACCCGCCCCCAAAATGGGGGGGCGCGTACTGGTTGTTGACGACCACCCGGTCAATCAAACACTGCTGGTACGCCAATTGGCGATTCTGGGAGTGGAGTGCGAGGTTGTCGATGATGGCGATAAAGCGTTACAAGTCTGGCAGGGAAACGATTTTTCACTGCTGCTCACCGACTGCCATATGCCCGTAATGGATGGCTACACCCTGACCCGCCGACTGCGCGCTCAGGGGGAACAGGCCCCTATCATAGGGGTCACCGCAGATACCTCCGAGGAGTCTGCTGCCCGTATGGAAGCGGCTGGCATGAACGGCATGCTGTTTAAGCCCTATTCTCTGGAGTCACTGCGCCAGATACTGGCGCAGTGGTTACCGACTCCCAGCACACCTGTGGTGCAACAATCAGAAAAACAACCCCCGACACTCGCCCTGGCCGAACGCTGGCAAGCGCTGTTTGGCGATGCAGGGATCGCCAGAGACATGGCGGCCAACTACCTGGCATCGAACCAGAGTGATTGCCACGATATGTTACAGTCTCTCTCAACCGGTGATATGAAAGACCTGGTTGAGGTTGCCCACCGCATCAAGGGCGCGGCGCGAATGGTCGGAGAATTAAAGTTGGCCGAACAGGTCGCCATGTTGGAATCTGCTGCCCGCCTGAAGCAATTGGATATGCTAGATGCGTTGGGAGAGGCGGTTGTTGCGTTAATAAATGACATTGAACGTGAAATGGGATTATGGCTCGATGAGTAAGACGGCAGATGAATTGGTCATCATGGTGGTTGAGGATCATGCCTTTCAACGCAAGACCCTGATGCACCAGATCCGGGCCCTCGGTTATCAGCAACTGCTGGAGGCCGCAGACGGCATCGAAGCGCTGACGCTGTGCCAGAACCACACCGTCGACATCCTGTTCTGTGATCTGCGGATGCCCGGCATGGATGGCATGGCGTTGCTGCGCCGCCTCTCGCTGGGGGGCTTTCGCGGCGGTATCATCCTCTCCAGCGCGCTGGAAGATGACGTGGTGGATGCCGTGCTGCGCATGAGCGCGGCCTATGGGCTCCATGTGTTGGGCCGGATCGACAAGCCATCGAGCCAACAGCAGTTACGCCAATTGATAGACTCCTGGGCGCCCAAATCGGCCCCGTCCGGCAAGGAGGATGGCCTCATCCTCTCGGTGGATGAGCTCAAGCGCGCCCTCGATAACGACCAGCTGCTACCCTGGTATCAACCCAAGGTCGGCTTTGCGTCCGGCCAATGGGTGGGGATGGAGGCGCTGGCCCGCTGGCAGCATCCGGAATATGGGCTGATCTCCCCCGGCATGTTTATCCCGCTGGCGGAAAACAACGGTCTCATCGACCAGCTTACCGATGTCATCATCAACAAGTCGCTGCAGGATTGCCATCTGTGGGAGCAGACCGGCCTCTCTCTCAATCTGTCGATGAACCTCTCTACCACCTCGCTTATTGAGGGGGATCTCTGCCACTTCCTTATCAACCAGTGCCAACGCTGGGGCGTCAATCCCGAGCTGATCACCCTGGAGGTGACCGAAAGCTCGTTTGTCGAGGATATCGGCAAAGCGCTGGAGGTGCTGACCCGGCTGCGAATGCACGGCTTTGGCCTCTCCATCGATGACTTCGGCACCGGCTACTCCTCGATGCAACAGCTGGCGCTGCTGCCGTTTACCGAGCTCAAACTTGACCGCTCGTTTGTCGATCGCTGCTATGCCGATCCCTCCCGTCTGGCCATCATCGAATCGAGCATCGAGCTAGCCCGCAAGCTGGGGCTCAAGTCGGTCGCCGAAGGGGTGGAGGATGTCGAGACCTGGCTGCTGCTGGCCAAGCTGGGGTGCGATATCTGTCAGGGCTTCTTCACTGCCCGCCCGATGCCACGCAGCGAACTGCAGCACTGGCACCAGCTCTGGCAAGCTCGGCTGCCCACCCTGATACCCGGCTGACCTCCGCTACCGTCCCCTTCGGGCCAACAGAGCGCCAACCGGCAACGTGAATGGCCACCTTACAAGAGGTGGCCATTCTCTTTGTGTAGGGCTCGACATCCGCTTCATGTCTGCCACACCCTCCAGCAACCTGCTACCCAGTCCCTTTGCTCTGCACTCGCCATTGCCTTCATCCGCGCAACCATTTATGCAAAATAAATTGCATCATAAATGGTGCTACTGGCGGATTGAACTCACAGTGGGCGCGATCAATCTCTCTTGAGCAACATGCACGAAATAGCAATAACACAATGAATAGCCTGCTTTAACAGGAATAATTCTCAACGGTGCGCCGTGCCGATGAGGTAGACAAGACAATCTGAAATCGTTTTCTTTTTTGGGCAATAAGCTGTCTAAAATCAAATAAAGTTGTAAATAATCTTTGTTATTGTGAGCGTATAGCAAGCGGCCTCCCTGTCGCTTCCCCTGCTGGCTCCGCCAGATGCAGCATTTTCTGCGCCTTTAAAGCGAGTTTATGACGCCATGATCACCATCACTCTCGATGGGGCTCAGTTGACGGTTGACCCGACCAGAACCCTGCTCCAGATAGCCAAACAGCACCAGATCGACATCCCCTCCCTGTGCGGTGACAACACCCACGCCCCCAAGACGCCGTGCGATCTCTGCGTGGTGGAGATTGCCGGTCTCGGCATCCGGCGCGCCTGCGAGACGCGCCCCGAGGCAGGGATGATGATCACGACGAAAAGCGATGCCCTGCGCGCGCAACGTCAGCAGGCGCTCGGCCGCATCCTCGCAGATCACTACGCCGATTGCGAGGCCCCCTGCCAACGCGCCTGCCCGGCCGGAGTGGACATTCAATCCTATCTGCACCACATCGCCATGGGGGATCACGAAGCGGCAATGGCGGTCATCAAACAGACCCTACCGATGCCCCTCTCCATTGGCCGGGTCTGCCCCGCTTTCTGTGAGGCCGAGTGCCGCCGCACGCTGGTGGATGAGCCGCTCGCCATTCGCCAGCTCAAGCGCCACGCCGCCGATCTCGATCTGGCCGAGGCGGCCCCCTATCAACCGGCAAAGAAGCCCGCCAAGGGCAAGCGGGTGGCCATTATCGGCAGCGGCCCGGGCGGCCTCACCTGCGGTTACTATCTGGGTTACGAGGGGTTCGAGGTCGACCTGTTCGAGGCGATGCCCGAGGCGGGTGGCTGGCTGCGCTACGGCATCCCCGAATACCGGCTGCCCAAGGCGATCCTCGATCAGGAGATCGCGCTGATGTGCCAGAGTGGCATGCGGATCCACACCCAGCAGCGACTGGGCCACCAGATCACGCTGTCGGCACTGTGTCGCGACTATGATGCGGTCTGTCTGGCGGTTGGCGCCTCCAAGGCGGTGCCAATGGATTACCCGGGCAGCACCCTGGCCGGTTGCTATCTCGGGGTCGATTACCTCAAGGATCGGATGCTGGCCAAGCGGCTCACCACCGGCAAAAAAGTCGCGGTGATCGGCGGCGGCAACACGGCCATCGACTGCGCCCGCACGGCTGTCAGGCTTGGAGCAGAAACAACCCTTATCTATCGCCGCACCCGCGCCGAGATGCCCGCCGAGGCATATGAGATCGACGAGGCGGAGCAGGAAGGGGTGCGCTTCATGATGCTGACCAATCCGGTGGAGAATCTGCCGGACAGCCGTGGTCGCGTCTGTCAGGTGCGCCTCGAGAAGATGGCCCTCGGCGAGCCGGACGCCTCCGGCCGTCGCCGCCCGGAGCCCACTGGCGAGTACCTCATTGAAGAGTTTGATACCGTGATTGCGGCGGTGTCACAGCAGCCGGATCTCAGCTTTATGGAAGGGGAGCCCCTCACCCTCCCCTTCACCCGCTGGCAGACGCTGGAGTCCCACCCCGAGACCATGCACAGCGGCCACGGCAACCTGTTCGCCATCGGCGATCTGCGCCGCGGGCCCGCTACCGCCATCGAGGCGGTCGCCGATGGCCGCAAGGCCGCGCTGGCCATCGATCAGTTCCTCCATGGTGACATGATCGACCCGGTTCGTCCTTTCAACGCCTGCAAGGCTCCCACACTCAAGCAGGTCGATCCCGCCCAGTTTGCTCACCTGAAAAAAGTCGCTCGCAGCATCATGCCCCATCTGGCAGATGCCGAGCGGGAGGGTAGCTTTGCCGAGGTAGAGCGTGGCTTGAGTGACAGCGATGCCCGCAGCGAGGCCAGCCGCTGCCTGGAGTGCGGCTGTCAGGCCAACACCGATTGCACGCTGCGCGACTACGCCACCGAATACAAGGTCGAGCAGAGCGCTCTCGATACCAGTCAGTGCCAGAAGTTTGCAGTGGATAACAGCAGCGAATTTATCGTGTTTGATGCCAACCGCTGCATCGGTTGCGGCCAGTGCGTGCAGACCTGTGGTGAGCAAGCGGTACAAGGGGTGCTGCGCTTTGCCAAGCACAGCGATGGCACCCTGTCGAACCGCCCGCAGTTCGACACCGGACTCTCGATGGGCGACTCCCACTGCGTACAGTGCGGCGCCTGCGTACAGGTCTGCCCCACCGGCGCCCTGGTGGATGCCCGCGACAAGTCGCAGGGGCGCACCGAACTGCTCACGCCGGTCAATACCATCTGTACCTACTGCGGGGTCGGCTGCGGTGTCACCCTCTATGTCGATGAAGCGCGCAACCGCATCCGCTATGTGGAGGGGAATCGCAACTCACCGGTCAATCAGGGGCTGCTCTGCGTCAAGGGACGCTTCGGCTTTGACTTTATCCAGAGCGAGGAGCGCCTCACCACCCCGCTCATCCGCAAGGATGGCGAGCTGGTGCCCGCCAGCTGGCAAGAGGCCATCGCCCTGGTGGCCGAGCGCTTCACCGCCCTGCGTCAGCACTATGGCAGCGATGCACTGGCGGGTTTCTCATCGGCCAAAACCACCAACGAAGAGAACTACCTGTTCCAGAAGTTCATGCGCCGGGAGCTTGGCACCAACAACGTGGATCACTGCGCGCGGCTCTGCCACGCCTCCACCGTTACCGGGCTGGAAGCGTCACTCGGCAGCGGCGCCATGACCAACGACATCCCGAGCATTGATCACTCGGATCTCATCTTCATCATCGGCTCCGACACCTCGGCGGCTCACCCCATCATCGGCTCCCATATCAAGCGGGCAGTCACCACGGGCAAGGCGCGGCTGGTGGTGGCCGATCCCAAGCGGATCGAGATGGCCGACCACGCCAGCCTCTATCTGGCCCACCGCCCCGGCACCGACGTGATGCTGCTCAACGGCCTGATGCAGCAGATCATCCAGCACGGCTGGCACGACAAGGCCTATATTGCCGCACGAGTGGAAGGGTTCGAGGCGCTGCAAGCAGAGGTGCTCTCCCCCGCCTATGCCCCGGACAAGGTGGCCCTTGTCACCGGCGTACCGGCCGAACAGGTGATCGAGCTCGCTCGCCTCATCGGCACCGCCGAGCGCACTGCCGTCTACTACTCCATGGGGATCACCCAGCACACCACTGGCCACGACAACGTGCGCGCCATTGCCAACCTGCAACTGTTGTGCGGCAACATCGGCATCGAAGGGGGTGGCATCAACCCGCTGCGGGGCCAATCCAACGTGCAGGGGGCCTGTGACATGGGGGCGCTGCCCAACTGCCTGCCCGGCTATCAGAAAGTGGCTAACCCCGAGGTGCATGCACGTTTCGCAGCAGCCTGGCAGCAGCCTGACTTGCCGCGCACACCCGGCCTCACCCTCACCGAAACCATAGATGCCGCCTGTACGGGCAGCATCAAGGGGCTCTATGTGATGGGTGAAAACCCGGTGCTGAGCGATCCGGATCAACACCACGTCATCGAGGGGCTCAAGCAGCTGGAGTTTCTGGTGGTGCAGGATATCTTCCTCTCGGAAACCGCCCAACTGGCCGATGTGGTACTCCCCTCCTGCTCCTTTGCCGAGAAGAGCGGCCACTTCACCAACACCGAGCGGCGGGTGCAGCGCATCTCCCCCGCCCTCAAGGCGCCGGGTGACGCGCGAGAGGATTGGTGGATCATCCAGCAGATCGCCAACGCCATGGGCGGCGACTGGCGCTATCAACACCCGCAGGAGATCACCGCCGAGATCTGCCGGGTCACACCGCAATACGCCGGCATCCAGTGGGATAAGGTGGGAGCGCAAGGGCTACAGTGGCCCTGCAACGACGCAGCTCCCGAAGGCACTCGCCTGCTCCACGGCAAGCAGTTCACCCGTGGCAAGGGGGAGATGGTCGCCACTCCGTTCCGCTATGCCGCCGAACTGCCCGACGAGACCTATCCCATCGTGCTCACCACCGGCCGCCTGTTGGAGCAGTTCCACACCGGCACCATGACCCGCAAGACCAGGGGGCTCGACAAGCTGGCTGGCCCGCGGGTGATGATGAGCGTGGTGGACGCCGAGCGGATGGGCATCAGCAACAGCGAGCGGGTGAAGGTCACCAGCCGCCGCGGCCATATCGAGTTGCCCGCTTTCGTCACCAAGCGGATGCAACCGGGCGTGGTGTTCATTCCGTTCCACTTTGCCGAAGCCCCGGCCAACCGGCTCACCATCAATGCCACCGATCCCCACGCCAAAATCCCCGAGTTCAAGGTCGCAGCGGTGCGCATCGACAAGCTGAACAATCCTCTCCCCTCGGCACCACAGCCAGAGATGGAGATAGCCTGAGCGGAATAGGCAGCATCATCAGGCTGAGCCTGCGCAATAGTAATGAGCCATCCCTCGGGTGGCTCATTACGTTCACCAACCCCGTCGGTCGGCAGATGGTTCCCCGCTCAAACAGCAACTGTTCCAGAGTGCTTGTATTGGCTTCCCCACCCGAACCGCCTCACATTTATCCAGAACGCCCTCATAAATCAGCGGGTATTGCCCGGACGCATCTGCAATCAGATCTATCCTGAAATTGTCACCATGTGATGCACACAGGGTCGTTCTGTTATGTCGCTGCAAGTTATTCGCCGTTCCTTGGACGAAGGGCTTGCGATGTCGGGGGAGCATTCAAGTGGATAAGCGCAAAATCGAAAAAAAGGGCAAAAAAACACCTGCCTCAAGCAATAAAATCACGGTGTTGTCTCCAGATCAGCGCAGGGCTCAAGGTAAAGCGCTGCGCGACAAGGTGCCTCGCAGTACCCATGCGGGCTGGACATCGCCAGCCGATCGGCGCGATCCCATTGACATACTGATTGAATCCAATCGCGGCCGAGTGCCTGAACTAATCCCGATCCGTTTTGGCCGGATGCTCGAATCTCCGTTTGCCTTTTTCCGCGGCTCGGCGGCCATCATGGCGGCCGATCTTGTTCATACCCCGGTGTCGGGCGTATTCGTGCAGGCCTGCGGTGATGCTCACCTGATGAATTTCGGTGGCGTTGCAACCCCGGAGCGTCAGATCAATTTTGATATCAACGACTTCGATGAAACCCTGCCAGCGCCATGGGAGTGGGATTTGAAGCGATTGGCAGCGAGCATCGTCATTGCTGCACGTCATCTTGAACTGTCGGAAAGCGCGGCCTCCAAGGCGACCAGGACATCTGCCAGAGCCTATCGAGAGCGGATGATGGATTACTCGTCCATGCGTGCATTGGATATCTGGTATGACCGGGTAACCCTCGACGATGTATTGGCAGAAGCCCCCAATGAAGAGGTGCGCACGCGCATCATGAAACGTATTCAGAAAGCGCAGGAAAGCAGTTCATCCGAAGTTATTTTCCTGAAACTGGCCGAATTCGATGGTGAGCAACCACGGATCAAAGACAATCCCCCGCTCATATTCCATGTCGTTCAGGAAACTGGCGAAGGGTTCGATCATCAAGCAGCGCTGGCAACCTATCGCAACTCATTACCCGAACACATCAGACGGCTCTTTGAGCGGTTCCAGCTATGCGATGTCGCAGCCAAAGTTGTCGGCGTGGGAAGCGTTGGCACCCGCTGCCTCGTCTCTTTGTTTATGGCCGCTGACAACGACCCCTTATTTTTGGCTATGTCCCAATTACGTGTTGCATGGGGTGCCCCAGCGCCTCATGCAAACACGCTTTGATATTCACGCTCCTCCCGTAA
>NZ_MQSY01000025.1:0-21807 GCF_001921245.1 Aeromonas sp. YN13HZO-058
GGTGGTGCTCGACCTGTTCTCTCGCCAGATCGTCGGCTGGGCGATGAAGCCACGCATGACGGCAGACTTGGCGGTGGATGCGTTATTGATGGCCGTCTGGCGGCGCAAGCCCAAGCAGTCGGTACTGGTGCATTCGGATCAGGGCAGCCAGTTTACCGGTGGCGAATGGCAGGACTTTCTGAAGACCCACAACCTGAGTTGCAGCATGAGCCGACGTGGCAACTGTCACGACAATGCTGTCGCCGAGAGCTTCTTCCAGTTGCTCAAACGGGAGCGGATCAAGCGCAGGATTTACGCGACAAGAGACGAAGCCCGCAGCGATGTGTTTGATTATATCGAGATGTTTTACAACCCAATCAGGCGTCATGGTTCCAATGATGGGCTATCGCCGGTAGAGTTTGAAAGGCAGTTTATTTTTCAGCAACAGAGTGTCTAGAAAACCAGGGGCGATTCATGACCGGGCTTGCTCCCGTCTTTGAAGCCTTCAAGCCATTTGCACCGCTGCTCGATGGCATAGACAACGGAGTAAAGGCGCTATCTGGCTGGTTTGGCGATCTGCTCGAACCGATCAAGTTCTCCAAAGAGACGCTGGAAGGGTTCGGCAGTGCTGGCGAACTGGTAGGCCGCATCCTGGGCGAAGCCTTCAATCTGGCCCTCACCCCGCTCAAGGCATTCCTGAAAGGGATCGAATGGCTGCTCGAATCGCTGGGGATTCTAGAAGCCAAGAAGCTGCCGAGCTTCCAACTGGAAGCACCAACGGCGTCGACACCGGGTTACCTCAACGGCAACTACGGCCAGACAGCACTCGCTGGAAGTTACAGCTACGGACCTCGCATCGTGCAGACCGCAAAGCCTGTTGCCGCCAGAGGGGCACCGTCAACCACCCAGATCCATGCCCCCATCAGCATCGTTCAGCAGCCAGGGCAATCAGCCACCGATGTGGCGCAAGAAGTGCGCCGAGAGCTGGACCGACGTGAACGTCAAGGCGCTGCCAATAGCCGCGCCTCCCTGACCGACCGCAACTAAGGAGCAACCACCATGATGATGACCCTGGGCTGGTTCGTGTTTATGCGCTCGACCGTGGCCCCGCAATCCCAACAAGACGAGAAATCATGGCGCCACCCGGGCAATAACCGGGTCGGCTCCCGCCCCTCATATCAGTACCTCGGCCCTGATGACGAACTCAGCACACTGAGCGGGGTGCTCTATCCAGAGCTCACCGGAGGGCCAGTCTCCCTCGACATGCTCAACCTCATGGCCGACAGCGGCGGGGCCTTCCCCTTAATCCAGGGAGATGGCGTGATGCGCGGCTCGTTCGTGATTGAGGGGATTAGCACCACCCGCAGCGAGTTCTTCCAGGATGGCAGCCTCGTCAATGGCCTGCTGGGCCGCGTGGGCGGTAACCTGCTTGGCCGCCTCGGCGGCAGCGTGATGATGGGCGCCATGATCGGCGGTAAAGTTGGAGGGCTCTATTAATGGCGACCCTGGGCGAACTGGCCGAATTTGCGGGCATCAAAAACCCGCTCAATGACCTGCTGAACGGCCATCCGATCCCGGCTTATCAACTGCTGATCGATGGCAATGACATTTCGGCAGCCATCCGTCCTCGTTTGATGTCGATGACCATCACCGATAACCGGGGCTTTTCGGCCGACACCATCGAGGTAACGCTCGATGACAGCGACGGCCTGCTAGCCATGCCACGCCGCGGGGCCACGATGCAAGCCTTTATCGGTTGGCAGGGCCAAGCGCTGGTCGATAAAGGCACCTTCAACATTGACGAGGTGGGGCACAGCGGCGCCCCGGACTCCCTCTCCATCCGGGGCAAGTCAGCAGACTTGGGCGGTGGCATGAACAAACTGCGCGAGCGCAGCTGGCACAATGAATACATCGGTGCCATCGTCGAGCAGCTGGCTGCCCGCTATGGCCTGACCCCGATAGTCGGCGACGCCTTCAAGGGGATGATGATCGACCACATCGACCAGACCAACGAGAGCGATCTGGCCTTTCTCACCCGCTTGGCGACCGAGCAGGATGCCATCGCCACCGTCAAATCTGGCCGCCTGATGTTCATCAAAGCAGGTAACGGCACCACCGCCAGCGGCAAGCCACTGCCAGCCATCACCATCACCCGCCAAGACGGCGATCAGCACCAGTTCTCGGTGGCCGACCGCGACGCCTACACCGGCGTCACCGCATACTGGCAAGACAACAAGGCCGCCGAGAAGAAGAAAATCGAGGTCAAACGCAAGAAGAAGACCAAACCGAAGGAAGAACAACCGCTGCCGCCGGGGGTTATTGTCAACAAGTAGGAGCATGAGCTGCTGGTCGGTAGTAACGAGAACGTCAAGGAGCTGCGCCATGTTTACACAAGTCAGAGCAACGCCCAGAGGGCTGCTAGGGCAGAGTGGGAAAAGCTGCAGCGCGGCGTGGCCGAGTTTCAGATAACCTTGGCCAGAGGCCGCCCCGAACTCTACCCGGAGCAACCTACTACGGTCAGGGGCTTCAAACCGCAAATCGACGAGGCCGACTGGCTACTCACCCAGGTAGTTCACGACCTCACCGATCAGGGCTACACCAACCGCCTGCAACTCGAAGTGAAGCTGGAAGAACTGCCAGAATGAAAAAGGCGGCAGAGCCAACGCCCTGCCGCCTTTTCCGATCATCAGATTTCCCTGCCGCCATTTTGCCGCCACTATCGAAACAGGCGTTCTAGCGAATCAACGTAAGCCACTGATACTAAATGCCTTTTAAAGGGTTAAAAATCCAATACTAAAGAGCATAGAACTTTTTCGGCATGTTATCGATCTCAAATAGTTATATAAAAACAATCACTTAAAATAATGACACCCGCAGATTTCCCTGCGGATGCCAGCAAATGGCGGCCCTTGCCCGACTGAATTCAGATTGCACTTCGGCTGCCTCAGGGCTGAGCCTCGGCAGCAAATCTGATAACAATGGAAGCAAGATGGGCGTATCCGGCGATCGGTTCGATGATGTGTCCAAACCGCGGACAGGCTGTTGGGCCGATATGATAGCACCGTTTGCAGAGAAAATGCCTGGCAAACGTATGCCAAATTCAGGAAAAATCGGCATCACCCTCTCCATTTGGCACATCCAGAGAGCCAAACGACCAGCCTGTCACCGCTGCTGATGACACCAAAATGGGCGTAGCGGCAAATCGCAGATAAAAAAATAGCAGGGGGAGGTTTGACCTCACGCACCTGCTGCTTTCTCGCCTCTGCCCGGTCAGGCAGCTCGTCTTAGCGACGAGTGACGAAGGGGTTAGGGTAGCTGAAACCCTGGGTATACAAAGACGGGGCAAACCAATAGGTTGAGTTGCTGCCTGGCATATTGAAACTCCTGATTGCTTAACAAGTTACGTACCTTTAATGCGGGCTCAAATCCTTGAACGAACACTCGGTTCCATGGAGGCGCACTTGCTTTGCTTCGGTTCCCTGGAGGCTTTCATCGTCATCCTGACGGGTGGCGAACCACGGGAGCTAATTTACCAGTCGGCGCGTTAAATTCAACTTTTTTGTGAGATCGGTCACACAATTTCTTTTCTACCGGCCAGCGTCGTCCAAACCTGACGATCGTACTGCCTGGTTGCCATGGGCCAGCACAAGCTGCCTGCGATTTGCGCTGATTGCTCACATTTTTGTGTGATTGACTGTATTATCGTTACCCTCTTCCCCGGCCCGCTGATGGGGCCCTGTTTATTCCGTGCTGGTAAGGAGTCCCGACGTGGCACAGCTTAGCTCTCTCTCTCCCAAACTGATTTGGCATTTCTTCGAACAGATCTGCTCCATTCCCCACCCTTCCAAGCATGAAGCCAAACTGAGCGCCTGGATCATCCAGTGGGCACAGGAAGAAGGTCTGGCAGTCAAGCAGGACAAGGTCGGCAACATCATCATCAAGAAACCGGCCACCCCGGGGATGGAAAACCGCAAAGCCGTGGTACTGCAAGCACACATCGACATGGTGCCGCAGGCCAACGCAGACACCCAGCACGACTTCGCGACCGATCCCATCGATGCCTATGTCGATGGCGAGTGGGTCACTGCCCGTGGCACCACCCTGGGTGCCGACAACGGCATCGGCATGGCCGGTTGCCTGGCAGTGCTGGCTGACAAGACCATCAAGCACGGCCCGCTGGAAGTGCTGCTGACCACCGATGAAGAGACCGGCATGACCGGTGCCTTCGGTCTGGAAGCGGGCTGGCTGGAGGGCGAGATCCTGCTCAACACCGACTCCGAAGAGGATGGCGAGGTCTACATGGGCTGCGCCGGCGGTGTGGATGCCAATATTCGCTTCCCGCTCGAGCAGGTTGATGCCGCTGAAGGTGAAGCGCTCGAGCTGGCGGTCAAAGGGCTACGTGGCGGTCACTCAGGTTGCGACATTCATCGCGGTCGTGGCAACGCCAACAAGCTGCTGGTGCGTCTGCTCAAAGCAGCCGAGCCGCTGGGTATTCGTCTGGCCGAGATCCACGGCGGCACCCTGCGCAACGCCATCCCGCGCGAAGCCCGCGCCACCCTGCTGGTGCCTGCCACCAGCGTGAACGAGTTCAAGGCGCTGGTTGACCGCTATACCGGTATCTACCAGACCGAACTGGCCGCCACCGAGCCGAACCTGACCCTGCTGGTCAACGGCGCCGCCAAACCGGCCAAGCTGATGAGCATCTCCCTGCAGCAGCGCCTGCTGGATGCCCTGCTGGCCTGCCCGAGCGGCGTGATGCGCATGAGCGATGCCATGCCCGGCGTGACCGAAACCTCTACCAACCTGGGGGTCATCAAGACTCAAGATGGCGAAGTGTACGTCCAGTGCCTGATCCGCTCCCTGATCGATTCCGGCCGCGAGAGTATCGAGCAGATGACCCGCTCCCTGTTCACCCTGGCGGGTGCCAGCTGCGAATTCACCGGTGCCTATCCGGGTTGGGCGCCGAACGTGGACTCCCCCGTCATGGCGCTGGTACGGAGCAGCTACCAGACTCTGTTTGGCACCATGCCCAATGTCATGGTGATCCACGCCGGTCTCGAGTGTGGTCTGTTCAAGAGCGCCTACCCAGAGTGGGACATGGTCTCCTTCGGCCCGACCATCCGTGGTGCCCACTCCCCTGACGAGAAGGTGCACATCCCGGCGGTCGAGCGTTTCTGGCAACTGCTGGTGCACGTGCTGGAAGCCATTCCGGCCAAGTAAGCCAGCCCGGATACAACAATAAAAAGCCCCGCACTGCTGCGGGGCTTTTTATTGTCTGCTGTTCCGGTCTATCAGGCTTTGGCGCTTAACGAATGCCGCGCGCCTCGCGGATCCACTCCCAAGCTTGCTGGATCTCCTGGGTCTTCTCCTTGGCCATCTCCATCATCTCTGGCGGCAGCCCCTTGGCGGCCAGCTTGTCCGGGTGATGCTTGCTCATCTCCTTGCGGTAGGCACGCTTGATATCCTGATCGCTGTCGCTCTCGCTCACCCCCAGCAGCTGGTAGGCATTTTTGAGACGATCCGCAGAGGGCGGCTCTTGGCGATACTGCTGACCACCGGAATGGCCCCCTTGATACTGGCCATGGGCCTGATTGAAGAAGTTCATCTGCGCTTCGGCCATCGCCAGAATGCGGGCCAGCTCGATGCGGCTGAACCCCAACTCGTCGGCGATGGTATGGAGAATAGCGCGCTCGCCCTCCTCTACCCGTCCGTCGGCAAAGGCCGCCTGCAACTGCACCTCGAGGAAGAAGCGCAGGATATCGCGCTGGCCCAGACTGGCACGGCGAAACTCGGCCAGGGTCTCACGCAGCGGAAAATCGGCCTCTTTACCGAGACGAAACGACTCCTGCGCCCGGGCTCGCTGATCACCCGCCAGCCGCATCCGATCCATCAGGTTGGAGGCAACCCGGATCTCCTGCTCGGTCACCTGACCACTGGACTTGGCGATATGGCCCATCACCGAGAAGGTGGCGTGGAAGAAGACGGCTTGCTGCGCCTGACTCGGGCCGCGACGAAACGCCCCCTGCAGCCCCATGCCACGGTCAAAACGGTGGCCAATCCAGAGGCCAATCAGGGCGCCGATGATATTGCCGAGCAGAAAACCGAAGAAGGCGCCCAGCACCTTACCCCAAATACGCATGGTTCAAGACCTCTTGAAGTTAATGAGTGCGGGCCTGGAGCTGGTCATCCAGCTCGCGCAGTCGATCGACCGTGCCGATATCGCGCCACTCGCCAGCGAGCAGGCTGCCGCCCACCCGCCCTTGCGCCATCCAGTCACGCAGCAGCGGCGCCAGCTTGCGGGCGCCGCCCGCGAGACTGGCAAAGGCAGCCGGATCATATAGTCCGACCCCGCTAAAGGTAAACGCTGGCGTATCCATGACTCGCCCCCCTTGCAGGGCAAAGTCCCCGCTCGGATGCTGGGGCGGATTGGGCACCAGCCAGAGGTGGGCCAGATCGTCGCCAAGGGGCTGGCTGACCAGAGTGTGATAATCGAGCTCGAGCCAGGTATCGCCGTTGATCACCAGAAAAGGTTCTGCGCCCAGTAGTGGCAGCGCCTGCACTATGCCGCCCGCGGTCTCCAGCGCGCTCTCCTCGGCTGACCAGTGGATGGTCACGCCAAGCGCACTGCCATCACCGAGCACTTCGACCAGCTTGTGGCCGAGCCAGGCGTGATTGATGACCAGCTCGGTCACGCCAGCTGACTTCAACTTTTCGATATGGTGGACGATGAGCGGTTTGCCCCCCACCGCCAGCAGCGGCTTGGGCAACAGGTCGGTCAGCGGGCGCATCCGCTCGCCACGGCCAGCGGCCAGGATCATCGCCTTCATGGTTTCACTCCAGCGTTGGCTATCCCGGGCAACACCACCTGCTCCAGCCACTGACCAAAACGGGCCAGTACCGGATAGGCGCTACCGTGAGTGCGACAGACATCCACCACGTAGCCGAGGGTACGGGGAATATCCTTGAGATAGCCGGACTTGCCGTCGCGATGATAGAGCCGGGTGAAGATCCCCGCCGCCTTGAGGTGGCGCTGCATGCCGGTCAGGTCGGCATCACGACGGAAACTGGCATAATCGAGTTCTCCAAGCAGCCCCGCCTGTTGCAGGGTGGCAAAACCGTGGCGCATCCCTTCATCGATCACCTCGTCCGGCCAGCGCACGTAACAATCTTTGAGCAAGGAGACCAGGTCATAACTCAGGGGCCCGATGACCATATCCTGAAAATCGATGATGGCCAGCCGGCTGCTCTCGGGGGTATCACCGCCACACACCATCAGGTTGCGACTGTGAAAATCCCGGTGCATCACCCCTTGCGGCTGGGCCAGATTGCAGGCGGTAAGGCAGGCAAAAGTCTCGTCCAGCAACTGCTGCTCTTCATGGCTCAGGGTCAGTTGCAGATGATGGCCAAGCAGCCACTCGGGGAAAATGCTGTTCTCCCGCGCCATAAAAGCCGTATCGAAGGGCTCAAGCACCAGTTCGACCGCCCCCAGTCGGGGCAGCAGATCAATGGCTTTGCCATACCAGGCCAATACGTTTTGTTCATTCAGGCAGCTGATCAGCTGGGTATCGCCCAGGTCAGTGACCGCCAGCAGCCCCTGTTGGTAGTCCACAGCCTTGACCTCTGGCGCCAGCAACTGACGCGCCTGCAAGGCGGCCGCATTACGAACAAATTCATGATTTTTTTCGGTTTTCGGATTGGCATCCACCCACACCAGACCACCGCCACGGTAGTAGCGGCGGAAACTGGCATCACCGGAAATGAGGGTAAGCGTGAGAGTGGCATCACCGGAAATACGGCGTGCCCACTGCAATAGCAGGGAATCGCGATCGTGCATAAGTAGAGGACCAAGGTGGAAAGCAGCACTTGGCTGTTAGCCCTGGCCGCAATAATGCTTTATCATTGCTGGCTAACATAAAGCAATGACATGCAATGTCAACTCGATGAAAGCTGTCGTAAAATGCATGCCTTGGATCAACCGTATCTATCACGGATTGCACGAGTCTTTCACATGACCAAATGGACACTGGGGTACCGCTATCCCATCGCCCTGACTATCAGCCTGGCCCCCGCACTCGCCCCCATGGTGGTGCAGGCAGCCCCGTTCGAAACGCCGTCAGCCACCGGCATTCTCGATAGTCTCTGCTATGACTATGTTCCCAAGATAGAGAAGCCTGCATCGGATCAGGAGGCCAACGCACAGCCGGTCGAGGTTGATGCCGACCGTCTCGAAGCCAAACAAGGCGGCACCGCCGTCTATGAAGGCGACGTCAAGGTTCGTCAGGGTGTTCGCAAGTTTGACTCCGACTATGCCCAGCTCGACCAGAAGAGCCGGGATGTCATCGCCATCGGCAACATCTATTACAACGACGGTCAGGTGACCGTCACCAGCGACAAGACCCTCAAATCCAACCTGGATACCAAGAACTCCGAACTGGAAGAGGGCAAATATCAGGTGCATGGCTCACCGGTGCGCGGCTTTGCCAAGCGCGTGGTGATGACCAACAACAACCAGAACATCACCATGGAGGGGGCCCAGTACACCACCTGCCCCCCAGGTCAGGAGGTGTGGACCCTCAAGGCGGGCAGCATCGATATCGACCAGAAAGAGGTGTTCGGCGAAGCCTGGAACGCCAGCCTCTGGCTCTATGACTACCCGGTGTTCTACTTCCCCTATATCAACTTCCCCATCAAGGATGAGCGGAAGACCGGTTTGCTCTACCCGGGTTACAAGCAAAGCTCCAGCAACGGCATGGATATCACCCAGCCCTTCTACTGGAACATTGCCCCCAACTACGATGCCACCATCACCTCCCGCTTTATGGACAAGCGCGGCCTGATGGAGCAGGTGGAGTTCCGCTATATGCCGGACCCCGCCCACGCAGGTATTCTCTACTTTGAAAATCTGGCGGATGACAAGCAGTACAGCCCGAGCAATGAGAGTCTGGCGGGCCTGTCCGATGGTCATCGCTACCTGATGAACGTCCGTCACGGCTCAACCCTGATGGATGGTTCACTGCGCTTTGGCATCGACTACACCCAGGTGCGGGACAAGGATTACAACTACTTCAACGACTTCAGCCCGCAAGTGGGCACCCAGGTCGACAGCCAGTTGCAGCAATCCTTTACTGCCGGTTACTACCAGCACAACTGGAACCTCACCTCCGAGGTGCGCCGCTACCAGATCCTGAGTCCGTATGCGCTGCTGCCTCACGAGATGCTGCCGCGTATCGACTACAACTACTTCCAGCAGGGAAAATGGTTCGATCTGGCCTGGAACAGCGAGTTGACCAAGTTTGGCTATGACAGCGGCAGTGCCACAGCCCAGCAGGCCGGTGAGCGCTACACCGCCACCCGTCTGCATCTGGCACCGACCCTGACCGTGCCTCTGGTGGATGCCCCGGGTTACTACCTGACCAGCCAGTACAAAGTTATGTTTACCTCTTATAACCAGGAGGTCCCCAAGGATCTGGTTAGCCAGGATCGCAGCCGCTTCACCGATGCAGACAGCAAACAGCTGACCCTGAAAGACGGCACCATTACCCGCACCCTGCCATCCTTCCGCCTCAAGGGGGGCGTCAACTTCGATCGCCCGCTCGACTGGTATGATGGCAAGGGTACCCAGACCCTGGAACCCGAGTTCCAGTACCTCTACATCCCTTACAAAAATCAGGACGAGATCGGGATCTACGACTCCACCACCACCCGCCAGGACTACTACAGCCTGTTCAGCGATCGCCGCTTTGCCGGTCTCGACCGCATCAGCGATGCCAACCGGGTCACCGTTGGCCTGACCAGCCGGGTCTATGACAATGCGGGTGATGAGCGGTTGCGTCTGGCAGTGGCCCAGGCCTTCGAGATGACGCCACCCAAGGTGCGCCTCTACCCGTCCGAACCGGAAAGCACCAACGCCCGCTCGCTGCTGTCGTTCGAGGGGGATGCCCGGATCACCGATGAGTGGTTCGCCCATGCGGGCACCCAGTACGACACCTCTGAGGGTGAATTTACCGCAGGCAACAGTGCGGTCGAATACCGGACCGGCAAGCTGACCACCCAGGTCAACTACCGCTACATCAAGGATGGCAACCTGGACTATCGCTATCCGACCAATACGGCGCTGGCGGAAGATCTGAGCCAGGCGGGTCTGGTGGTGATGGCGCCGATCGCCGATCAGTGGCAGATGTATGGCGGTTACTACCGTGATATCAAGCAGGATGTGAACATTGACCGCAAGATCGGTGTCAAATACGACTCCTGCTGCTGGAGCATCAACATGAGCCTGGAGTGGCACAATCAACCTGACAACGTCACCCTGACCCCCACTTCGGAAAAAGTCATTGGTCTGCAGTTTGAAATGAAGGGACTTGGCAGCGTGGGTACCGGTGGCCGCAGTGTCACGCTGGATACCGAGCTGTTGCCCTATGTTCGCCCGTTTAATCTGAAAGGTCAGCAATGATGCTGGCCCAGCCTTGAGAGATGGATATGAAAAAGACCCTGATTGCCCTGCTGACCGCGGGAATGTTCGGCGCCATGAGCCAGGCCGCACTGGCGGCACCCGAGCTGATGGACAAGGTGCTGGCCGTGGTCAACAAGGACGTGGTGCTGTCCAGTCAACAGGACGCACTGGTCAACAAGGTAAAACTCTCCGCCCAGGAGAGCGGCCAGTCCCTGCCTGACGACGCCACCCTGCGCAAACAGGCGCTGGATCGTCTGATCCAGGAGAGCCTGCAACTGCAACTGGCGGATCGCCAGGGGTTGAAGATCAGCGATACCCAGCTGGAACAGGCTATTCAGGGCATCGCCGCCGACAACAAGATGACCCTAGATCAGTTGCGTGCCCAGCTCGCCCGTGAAGGGCTGACCTATGCCCAGTATCGGGAAGAGGTTCGCCGCGAGATCCTGATGAACGAGGTGCGCCGCAATCAGGTACGCCGCCGTATCAACATCTCCGAGCAGGAGGTAAAGCAGGTGGTGGAGATCCTGAAGAAACAGGGTCAACAGCAGGATGAATACCATGTCGGTCATATCCAGATTGCCCTGCCGGACAACCCCACCGCCGCCCAGCTGGATGCCGCCAAGAGCAAGATCGAGCGCATTCTGGCCGCCCTGAAAGAGGGTGCAGACTTCCGCAAACTGGCCATTGCCGAGAGTAACGGTCCCAAGGCGCTGGAAGGGGGCGACTGGGGCTGGATGAGCCCGCAAGAGATGCCGACCCTGATGGCCGAAGCGGTGCAGGGTGCCAAGAAGGGCGACATCGTCGGCCCGCTGCGCTCCGGCGCCGGTCTGCACATCGTCAAGGTGTTCGACACCAAGGGTCAGCAGCAAGTGATGCAGACCGAGGTGAAAGCCCGCCACATCCTGATCAAGCCCTCCATTATCCTGAGCGAAGAGAAGGCCAAGGGGATGCTGGACGGTATTCTGCACGACATCAAGAGCGGCAAGGCCAACTTCGCCAGCATGGCGGAGAAGTACTCCGAAGATCCGGGCTCTGCGGTGCAAGGTGGCGAACTGGGCTGGTCTGATCCCAACGTCTATGTGCCGGAGTTCCGCGACATGGTCAACCGCTTGCAACCGGGCCAGATCAGTGCCCCGTTCCGTACCAGCCACGGCTGGCACATCGTGCAGGTGGAAGATCGCCGCAGCCAGGATGCCACCGACAAGGCTCAGGAGCAGCGCGCCTACCAGCTGATCTACAACCGCCGCTTCGTGGAAGAGTCCCAGGCGTGGCTGGATGAGCTGCGTGACGAGGCCTACATCCAGATCGAAGGCGCCGGTAGCTGATGAGCTGCCGTCGCCTTGCCGTTACCCCGGGCGAACCGGCCGGGATCGGCCCGGATCTGGTGCTGCAGATTGCCCAGCAGGATTGGCCCCACCAATTGGTGGTGATCGCCGATCCGGCGCTGCTGCGCGAGCGGGCCGCCCTGCTGGGACTCAGCATCGAGCTTGAGCCCTACGATGCCGCCGCCCCTGCCCATCCGCAGCGTGCAGGCACCCTGACCGTCTGTCCGATCACCCTCGGCGCCCCCGTGGTGCCGGGCGAGCTGAACGAAGGCAATGGCGCCTATGTGTTGGCAACCCTGCAACGCGCCTGCGATGGCAACATGAGCGGCGAATTTGCCGCCGTGGTGACCGGACCGGTGCACAAGGGGATCATCAACCAGGCCGGGGTCTCGTTCAGCGGCCACACCGAGTTCTTTGCCCAGCAGTCGGGCACCGCCGATGTGGTGATGATGCTGGCAACCGAGGGGCTGCGGGTCGCGCTGGCGACTACGCATATTCCGCTGGCCTATGTGGCGATGGCCATCACCGAGGATCGCCTCGGCAAGGTGATCAGGATCCTCAACGAGGATCTCGCCACCAAGTTTGGCATCGCCAAACCCCGTATTTACGTCTGCGGCCTCAATCCCCATGCCGGGGAAGGTGGCCATCTCGGACGTGAAGAGATTGACGTGATCGAACCCGCTCTGGCCACGCTGCGCCAGGAGGGGATCGATCTGGTCGGCCCCCTGCCGGCCGACACCCTGTTCCAGGATAAATACCTCAAGGATGCGGATGCGGTACTCGCCATGTACCACGACCAGGGGCTGCCTGTGCTCAAATACAAGGGCTTCGGCAGTTCGGTCAATATCACCCTGGGGCTTCCCTTCATCCGCACTTCGGTGGATCACGGCACCGCGCTGGATCTGGCAGGCAAGGGCCTGGCGGATTCGGGCAGCCTGATCACCGCGATTAACCACGCCATCAAGATGGTAGAGAAAAAAAGATATGAGCAGTAAGGTGCAGAGCAATAAGGTGCACATGGGTCACACGGCCCGTAAGCGTTTCGGTCAGAACTTCTTGCACGACCGTTATGTGATCGACCAGATCGTCGCCGCCATCAACCCGCAGCCGGGTCAGAATCTGGTGGAGATCGGTCCGGGTCTGGCCGCGCTGACCGAACCGGTCGCCTCCCAGATGGACAAGATGACGGTGGTCGAACTTGACCGGGACCTGGCCGCTCGCCTGCGCGAGCACCCGACCCTCAAGGACAAACTGACCGTCATCGAAGCGGATGCCATGCGTTTTGACTTCGGCACCCTGATGGGTGAAGGCAAGCCGCCACTGCGCATCTTCGGCAACCTGCCCTACAACATCTCCACCCCGCTCATCTTCCACCTGTGCGAATTTGCCGACCGGGTTGAAGACATGCACTTCATGCTGCAAAAAGAGGTGGTATTGCGGATGTGTGCCGGCCCGGGCAGCAAGGCCTATGGTCGTCTGAGCGTCATGGTGCAGTACTACTGCCAGGTTGTGCCAGTGCTGGAAGTGGGCCCGGGCGCCTTCAAACCGGCGCCGAAAGTGGACTCTGCCGTGGTGCGCCTGATCCCCCACAAGAACCCGACTCTGGTCGCGAAAGACATGCGCTGCCTGAGCCGCGTCTGCACCGAGGGCTTTGGCCAGCGTCGCAAGACCATCCGCAACAGCTTCTCCAACTTCATCACTGACGCCCAGCTGACCGAGCTTGGTATCGATGGCAACCTGCGCCCGGAGAACCTCTCCCTCGAGCAGTTCGTCACCATCGCCAACTGGCTGGCGGATCAGCAACAGGCCTGATCCTGTGGCTCACCCGCACATCGAGATCCGCCCATACCCCGTGTATGTGGCGGGATCCAAAGACCCTTACCAGTTTCACTATCTGATCGAGATTGAGAATCTGGGGCCCGGCCCGGTGCAACTGCTGCACCGGCGCTGGCTCATCACCGATGCCAATGGCAAGATGCTGGAAGTGGCAGGCCCGGGCGTAGTCGGGGAACAACCCGTCATTGCCGAAGGTGAGGCCTATCGCTACCAGAGCGGCGTGCCGCTGGCGACCCCACTCGGGGTGATGGAAGGGAGCTATACCCTGCAAGATGGCTCTGGTCAGCAGTTCGAGGCACCTATCGCCCCCTTCACGCTGGCTATCCCCAATATTATCAACTGAGGTTTCATGGCGAACTGTTTTGTCGGTGACATCCAGGGCTGTTACGACGACTTGCGCCGTCTGCTGGATCTTGCCGCGTTCGATCCCGACAAAGATGTGCTCTGGCTCTGCGGCGACCTGGTCGCCCGCGGCCCGGACTCCCTCAATACCCTGCGTTTCGTCAAAGGGTTGGGCAATCGCGCCGTCACCGTGCTCGGCAACCACGACCTGCACCTGCTGGCGGTCGCCAATGGCGTCGCGCCGCTCAAGAAGAAAGACAAGCTGCAGAGCCTGATGGATGCCCCAGATCGGGATGAACTACTGGAGTGGCTACGCCACCGCCCGCTGCTGGCCGAGCATCCGGATCTGCCCATCATGATGGTGCATGCCGGTATCTCCCCGGCGTGGGATGCCCGCACCGCCCGCAACTGCGCCCGCGAGGTAGAGAGCCTGCTGCGCGGCGATCAGTACCAGTGGCTGCTGCACAACATGTATGGCGACCTGCCCGATGGCTGGAAAGATGATCTGGTCGGGATCGACCGCTACCGCTACATCATCAACACCTTCACCCGGATGCGCTTCTGCTACTTCGATGGTCGTCTCGACTTCAAATGCAAGAAGGGGCCCAAGGAGTCGACCCCGGGGCTGCGCCCCTGGTTCGAACAGCGGGAGCATCATGTGGACGACCCCATCCTGGTGTTCGGTCACTGGGCCGCCCTGATGGGCAACACCGGCAAAAGCGATATCAAGGCGCTCGATACTGGCTGCGTCTGGGGCAACAGCCTCACCCTGTGGCGCTACGAGGATGATGCCCTGATCGCCACCCCCTGCCCCACTCACGCCAGTTAGGGGCGCGCAGCAATCAGGCGGTCGCAACCGCACGGATTGCCAAGACCCTCATCAATAACAAAGCCCGGCAACCTGCCGGGCTTGCTGTTTTATGTTCTCTGTTTTCCGGTGGATGACGTTACAACTTGCGCCCCAGCCGCTTCTCGATCTGGCGCCGCTCCCACTCCGGGCCAAACAGCTTGAAGGGCTGAAATACCCGAATGGCATGGGAGGCGAGCCCTAATCCCCACCCCAGTGCTGGCCAGCAGGCCCAGATGTACTCCGGATTGCTCAGGTAGTTGATGACAAACAGCCCGCAGATCACCACCACATAGCTGGCGACATGGTGATAGAAGCCCTTGAGCGCCTCCACATAGCGCATGGCCGCCCGCTCCTCGGCCGATACCTGCAACGCATCCTGACCCATAGTGTCACTTCCTCTCATCTCGCGCTCCTGTTGCTCTGACCCATCCAGTTGAGCCACATCGAGTTCAAAGACAGAGGCCAGGGCCTTGAGAGATTCCAGTCCGGGTTGCTGCCCCTGCTCGATCCGCTGGATAGTGCGAACACTCAAACCAGTCATCGTCGCCAACTGATCCTGGGACCAACCCCGTTGCAATCTCAACTTCCTGACGATCATCTCGAACTCCTTGTGGTAATTGACAGGGCCAGCTTACGGGCTCAGATGTAACAAGCGACACGACAGATGCCTGACATAAACCTGACTTTCCTTTTAAATCAACACATTAATCTCATCGTCTCTGTCGTTTTCAAGCACCGCCGGTGAGCACTGCAGACAGATGTCGGTCACCCGACAGCAACCCGACAAACGCTATCTATTCAAGATAGCGTTTACCGAGGCTCAAACCATGGATTAAAGACCCTGCATCAGCTCGGCAGCGATCTCGAAAGAACGCAGCCGGGCCTGATGGTCGACGATGGGGCCATTGAACATCAGCTCATCGGCACGGGTTTCCGCCAGCAGCGCCTTGAGACCGAGACGAACCCGCTCCGGGTCGCCCACCAGAGAGCGGGCCAGCGTCTGCTCCATCGCCATCAGCTCACGGGGTGCCCACTCGTCGCCAAGCTGGACGACTGGCGCGGGCAGCTTGCCCGCATCACCGCGATGCAAGCGCAAGAACTGCTGCTGCACGGTGGTGAACTGGAAGCGGGCCTCTCGCTCGCTGTCGGCGGCGATCATATTGATGCAGACCACCGCATGGGGCTTGGGCCAGCGGGCAGAGGGGCGATACTGGCTGCGGTAGATCTCCAGCGCTTGCAGCAACATCGCAGGGGCGAAATGGGAGGCAAAGCCGAACGGCAAGCCCATCGCCGCCGCCAGCTGGGCGCTATAGAGGCTGGAACCCAGCAGCCAGACTGGCAGATGCAGCCCCTGACCGGGCACCGCTTGCACGGCGCCGATCTCGTCGCCAAAGTAGCTCATAAGCTCGCGCACATCGGCAGGGAAATCGTCCACCTCGCCACTGCGCATACGCCGAAGCGCCCGCATGGTGCGCTGATCGGTCCCGGGCGCCCGACCCAGACCCAGATCGATGCGGTCGGGATAGAGAGAGGCCAAGGTGCCAAACTGCTCGGCAATGACCAGCGGCGAGTGGTTCGGCAACATGATGCCACCCGCCCCAATCCGCAAAGTGGTGGTAGCCTCGGCCAGATAACCGATCAGCACCGAGGTAGCGGCACTGGCAATGCCCGGCATGTTGTGATGCTCGGCCAGCCAGTAGCGCTGGTAACCCCAGCCCTCGGCATGGCGGGCAAGATCCCGCGAACGGCGAAACGACTCGGCAGGCACAGAACCTTCGGCAACCGGCACCAGATCGAGCACGGAATAGGGGATGGCAGACATAAACACACTCCATTGCATCACAATTTGCTAACAGAACGGGCACTCTATCATGAGATGTTCGAACGGAACACAATTGCCCTTGATGGCCTGACGGGTGACCCAATGCGCCGGATGCAAAAAGGCCACCCCGCAAGCGGGATGGCCTTTTTCACCACGACGAGGTGATCAGAACAGCAGGTGTGCCACCGCGGCGATAACCGGCAAGGTGACCAGGGTGCGCAGCAGGAAGATAACGAACAGCTCCCACAGCTTGACCGGGATCTTGCTGCCCAGCAGCAGGGCCCCCACTTCCGACATGTAGATCAGCTGGGTCACCGACATGGCGGCAATGACGAAGCGGGTCATCTCGCTTTCGATGGTCGAGGCCAGTACCGCCGGAATGAACATGTCGGCAAAACCGACCATGATGGTCTTGGAGGCCGCTTCCGCCTCCGGCAGTTGCAGCAGCTCCAGCAAGGGAACGAACGGGGCACCCAGCCAGTTGAAGATCGGGGTATGCTCGGCCAGCATCAGGGCACAGGTGCCGATCGCCATCACCACCGGCAACACGCCAAACACCATATCCAGCGCATTCTTCACCCCTTCCCGCGCGACGGCGCCGAGATCGGTCATGCTGTCAGCCTTGGTCAGCGCCCGCTCGAAGCCATAGCTCATCACGCTGTGCTGGTGCGGCACTGCCTCCTGCTTGCGGCACAGGGGAGTGCCGTCGGCATAGATGTCCTTCTTCCAGCAGAGCGGTGGCAGACGCGGCACCACGATGGCGGCGACCACACCCGCCAGACAGACGGTCAGGTAGAAGGGAACGAACATGTGCTCCAGCTTCACCTGGGAGATCACCACCAGACAGAAGGTGATGGAGACGGCGGAGAAAGTAGTGCCAATCACCGCAGCTTCACGCTGGGTATAGAACTTGCCTTCGTACTGCTTGCTGGTCAGCAGGATGCCGACGCTGCCATCGCCAAGCCAGGAGGCAAAGCAGTCCACCGCAGAGCGACCCGGCAAGCGGAACACCGGACGCATGATGCGGGTCATCATGGTGCCGACAAATTCCAGCAGCCCGAAATCGAGCAGCAACGGCAGCAGCAGACCGGCGAAAATGAAGACCGAGAACAGCACCGGCAACAGATCGTTGAGCACCAGTCCACCGGTTGCGCCCGAGTAAAGCACCTCTGGCCCCGCCTGGAAGAAGGTCAGCAGCACGAAGATACCGCCCAAGACCCGCACGCAGGCCCAGAAAGGGGAGACATTGAACAGGCTGTTGAGGAAAGGACGGCGCACCAGAATCGCCGGTTTGAACAACCAGGCGATCAGCGTCATCAGCATGGTGGTGGTGATCACTGCGCTGACCATGGCGACCAGATAATCGGCAAACACCCGCTGCACCAGCTTGGCCAGCACGGCCACCGGAATGGTGACGTTACCGTCATAGACGACCGGCGTCATGAACAGCAGGATCCCGATGAGTGACGGAACCAGAAACATCAACAAGTTACGGCGGGTATTGACCGCAGGTGCTTCGAGACTCTTTTCCAACATGATATGACTGCCCTAATGTTACTTTTCCCTAGCCCGGCCAACCTGCGTATTCATGCATTAACCGGCAAAAACGGGCGCAAGAATACTCTAAAAAAATGCACAAACAAGCCTTTAAGGCGGAAATCTGCGCATAAATATTTCCGCAGGTAAACCTTCCATCAAAACAACCGGATACAGCAACGCATATCGATTCAATCGACATCGCCAGATGATTGTTTCGTTATTGTTAATTTAGGTGGGCAGTATAATCGGTTATCAATGGCAGACAATAAGTGACATCACAAATATACCTAATGGGCGGTGACTCGATAGATATAAAAAAACCGGAGCCTGTTCAGGCTCCGGTTTTCAATGAGAGTGACGAGGATCAGTCGCGCACGTAGATGACTTCAACACCGTCATCTTCGTCGTCATCCCAATCGTCATCATCCAACCCTTCATCGAAGGCCACGGAAGCTGCCAGCGCTTCGGCTTCAGCCTGAGCCAGCTGGTTCTTGTGGTAGTCGTCCCACTTGAACTCGACCTTCTCGATCGCCTCTTTGGCATCCTGCTCCAGTTGACGGGGCATGGTGTCCAGCAGATCCAGAATGTCGTAGCAGACCTTCTTGGTACCTTCCTTGCTGATGGCCGAGATCTGGTAGACCGGACCTTCGTAGGCCAGCGCGGCCTTGACGCGGTCCATCACTTCCTGGGCTTCCTCTTCCAGGATCAGATCCATCTTGTTGAACACCAGCCAGCGCGGCTTGCCTGCCAGCTCGGGGCTGTATTTTTCCAGCTCCCGGACGATGGTCACGGCGTTTTCAGCAGGATCGGAGCCATCGATGGGGCAGATATCCACCAGATGGAGCAGCACGCGGCAACGCTCGAGGTGCTTCAGGAAGCGAATCCCCAGACCGGCACCTTCGGCGGCCCCCTCGATCAGACCCGGAATATCCGCGATCACGAAGGAGCGGGAGTTTTCGCCACGCACCACACCCAGGTTCGGCACCAGAGTGGTGAAGGGGTAGTCGGCCACTTTCGGACGCGCGGCGGAAACGGCACGGATAAAGGTCGATTTACCGGCGTTGGGCAGACCCAGCATACCGACGTCAGCCAGCAGCAACAGCTCCAGCTTCAGGGTCCGCACTTCACCCGGCGTACCGTTACTCTTCTGGCGCGGAGCCCGATTGACGGAGCTCTTGAAGCGGGTGTTGCCCAGACCGTGGAAACCACCCTTGGCAACCATCAGCTTCTGACCATGAGTGGTCAAGTCGCCCAGTCGCTCACCGGTATCCTCGTCGCTGGCGCGAGTACCGACAGGAACACGCAGGATCTTGTCCTTGCCACGATGGCCGGTACAGTTGGCACTGCGACCATTCTCGCCACGCTCAGCGGCATGGAAACGCTCAAAACGGTAATCGATCAGGGTGTTGAGGTTTTCGTCGGCCAGCAGATAGACATCACCGCCATCGCCACCGTCACCGCCATCCGGACCACCATTGGGAACATACAACTCCCGGCGAAAACTGACACAACCGTTACCACCGTCACCGGCATCGACTCGAATCTGGACTTCATCAACAAACTTCATAGGTAACCGTCACCTTAATTCGAAAAACCGATACGCAATTATAGTGGTACAGACCCCTACGGGCGATACGCATCTTGGCAATCCACGCCCCTGTCGGAGCCCGGGTCATCTGCGTTCCGTTTTTTCGTCAACTATTCAGAAAAACAAAAGCCCCGCCTGTTGGCGGGGCTTCGGATCCTTGCGGTCCGTAATTACTCAGCAACGATGCTAACGTACTTACGATTCAGCGGACCTTTAACTTCGAACAGGATTTTACCAGTCGCGGTTGCGAACAGGGTGTGATCCTTGCCCAGACCAACGTTGGTGCCAGCGTGGAACTTGGTGCCACGTTGACGAACGATGATGCTACCAGCCAGAACTGTTTCGCCGCCGAAACGCTTAACGCCCAGGCGTTTAGCTTCAGAATCGCGACCGTTGCGGGATGAACCGCCAGCTTTTTTGTGTGCCATTTATCGGACTCCTCTAATTAAGCGCTGATGCCAGTGATTTTGACTTCAGTGAACCACTGACGGTGGCCCGCTTGCTTACGATGGTGCTTACGACGACGGAACTTGACGATAGTCACTTTCTCGCCACGGCCGTGAGCCACAACTTCAGCTACAACCTTGCCACCTTCAACGAAAGGAGCACCTACTTTAAAAGTGTCGCCTGCAGCAACCATCAGAACTTCGTTGAAGTCGATAGTAGCGCCAGTCTCAACGTTCAGCTTTTCCAGACGAACGATTTGACCTTCGGCCACACGGTGTTGTTTTCCGCCGCTTTGGAATACCGCGTACATTTGATTAACTCCGTAAAGGCATGTCTTTTGCTCAAGGCTAGACATGCGCAAAAACCTATAACAATGGGCGGGCATTCTACGCAAATCGATCTGCTCAGGCAAGGCCAATTTAGCAAAAAGTTTATTTTGTGCGCATATCTGCCGCCGTGGATAAACGCCTAACTGTAACCCATTGTGAAATCGTGTAGAATCCCTGCCATTACTAAAATCGCAGTTATTGCTGCTGTCACGTTACGAGACTTATGGACCAACAGACTATCCGTGCGCTCTGTGCCGCCGACATGACGGCGGTCAATGAACTGATCCTGGCCCGACTCCAGTCCGACGTTAGTCTGATCAATCAGCTGGGTTTCTACATTGTCAGCGCCGGCGGGAAACGGATGCGCCCCATGCTGACCGTGATGGCTGCGCGTGCGCTGGGCTATGAGGGTGAGGATCACCTGAAACTGGCCGCCATCATCGAATTCATTCACACCTCTACCCTGCTGCATGACGACGTGGTCGACGAATCCGACCTGCGCCGCGGCAGGGAGACCGCCAACGCCATGTTTGGCAATGCTGCCAGCGTGCTGGTCGGTGACTACCTCTATAGCCGCTCCTTCCAGATGATGGCCGAACTCTCCAACCTGCGGGTGATGGAGATCCTCTCGGATGCCACCAACACCATCGCCGAAGGGGAAGTGTTGCAGCTGATGAACTGCAACGATCCGGATACCACCGAAGAGAGCTACATGACGGTCATCTACTGCAAGACCGCCAAGCTGTTCGAGGCCGCCACCCGGCTCGCCGCCGTGCTGACCCATCAGCCCGAGCCCGTCGAGCAGGCCATGACCGATTACGGCAAGTATCTGGGCACCGCGTTCCAGATCATCGATGACGTGATGGACTACTGCTCCCAGAGCGAAGAGATGGGCAAGAACGTCGGTGACGATCTGGCTGAAGGCAAACCGACCCTGCCGCTGCTGCGCGCCATGGAAGTGGGCACGCCGGAAGAGCGCCAGCGGGTGCGCGATGCCATCGAGCACCGCAACGGCATGGAGCATCTTGAGCAGATCCTCGGCATTCTCGATCGTACCGGCGCGCTGGAGTACTCCCGCATGCGTGCCAGGGAAGAGGCCGACAAGGCCATTGCCGCTCTCGCCATCCTGCCTGACTCCCCGCATAAGCACGCGCTGGAAACACTGGCCCACATGGCGGTACAACGCAGCGCCTGAGTCAACGACTCCTGCTTGCTGAATAAAAAAGGCTATGTCCCAATTACGTGTTGCATGGGGTGCCCCAGCGCCTCATGCAAACACGCTTTGATATTCACGCCC
>NZ_MQSY01000081.1:0-23221 GCF_001921245.1 Aeromonas sp. YN13HZO-058
AGCCAAGGCCACAGAGGTATAGTGTGAAAAAAGCCAATAAAAACAATGCCAGTCAGGCTTAACTGACTGGCATTACGCCATCAGGCGCCGGATTTTTTATGAGCGGAACTCGCACATCATCCCCGATCAGGGGGTCACCGACTGGGCGGCAAAGCGCGCAATGATGGGGTTGTGATCCGAGCTGTCGGTCGCCGGTGAGCTCACCTCGACCAAGTCCAGATTGCGGTAGTAGAGGTGATCCAGCGGACGACCAAACGCGGTGCGGCGCAGATCAGGCACCGGCACGGCCTCTTGCAGGCCCAGCTCGTCCACCAGTTTGTTCAGCCAGAACTGGCGCTTGTCGCTCCAGGTGTTGAAATCACCAGCCAGGATCACCGGCCCCTGATGGCGACGTACCAGCGCGGTCAAATCGTTGAGCTGCTCGCGGAAGGTGGCCATCCCCAGTTCGAAGTTGACCGCATGGAGGTTGATCACCAGCACACCGTCAGGGTCGCCCTGCAGCGGATAGAGGCTCACCAGCCCGGATTTGGGGATGCGCAGCAGGGGCTCGGGGGAGCGAACGCCACAGACGAACGCCTGCGGGGTCTTGGCCACCGTCATCACCCCGAACGAGACGCCGCCCTGGGTGAAGGCTTGCAGCTGTTGCCACTGGAAATCACCGGCGCGCAGCCAGTCGAGCATCTCGGGACGGGTGGCCGACTCTTGCAGCAGCACCAGATCCTGCCCCTTGGCATAACTGTCCATCCCTTCACGCCAGTTCTTGCGCTGGCCCTTGTAGAGATTCCACACCGTCACCCCGAATTCACGGGGCAGCGCCGTGGTCGCCAACGCTACCAGCGGCGGACGCTGGCAGTCGAGTCCCGGCACAATCCCTTGAGCTGTGACCAGATGGTTCTGATCCGGCACCTCAAAACAACCTACCAACCCCAGGGTCAGCAGGGAGGTGCCAAGAATGCGATAACTATTTTTCATTGGCTAACAACCGCCCGCCTTTGCTTTTTGTTGCGACCATCACAAACGTCATCCACGCCGACTAAGCTGATAGTCCCTGTTCCACCCAACCAGAAGGAGCCTGTCAATGGCGAGAGAACTTCGGTACTGCGTGACGTTTTATGATCAACAAGGAAATTGTCATCAAGTGGAGCTGGCCACCGTCTATCAGATAAGACGGGACCCTCAATGCGATCTCTGCCTGTTTGACACCCTGCAATATGTGGGCTCGGAAGAGATGCTGGAACGCATGATACGGCAAAAAACCGGGCTTGAGCAGGAAATATCCATCATCAATGCCCGGCTGATTTGATCAGACGCTGACCGGAACCGGGCGGGATTTACCGTTGTCGTCGATGGCGACATAGGTAAAGACCCCCTCGGTCACGCAGTAACGCTGGGCGTCGTTTTCCCGCAGTACCGGCTTGACCCACACCTCCAGCTTGAGCTTCATGGAGCTGCGGCCAATCTTGATGCAGCGACCGTAGCAGCAGACCACATCGCCCACCTTGACCGGACTGTGAAAGGTCATGCCTTCGACGGATACGGTACAAATACGTCCTTTTGCCAGCTCCTTGGCCATGATGCCCCCACCTATATCCATCTGGGACATGATCCAGCCACCAAAGATGTCGCCATTGGGGTTGGTATCGGCTGGCATTGCCAGGGTTCTCAGCAACAACTCCCCATCGGGGTGACGTTTTGTATCTACCATCATTACCGCCTCTCTCTCATGGATGGCGGCATGATAGGGGGCGATCACCCCCTTGGCAAACCTCAATTGCCCGAGGCGGCCAGCTCGGCAAACCAGTGGGCCGGATCGGGCCAGCGATAGTTGAATCCCATTTGCTGGCAAATCAGCTGACCGTCGATGGGCTGAAATTCACCGGCAGGCTCGATAAAGACCGGTGCAGGCAGCCCCTGCTGGCGCGCGGCAAAGGGGTAGAACTGCTCGCGGCGCGGATGCACAGGCGCGCTCAGATTGAAAACATCCCCGTCCTTGCCCCGCTCCAGCAGCAACATACACGCCGCCACCACATCGTCCAGATGGACCAGATTGACCGACTGGGCGCCGCCATCGAGAGTCTTGCCCGCCAGGAAGCGACCGGGATGGCGATCCGGGCCATAAAGGCCGGAGGGGCGCACTATCATCACCGCCTCGAAACCGGCCGCCAGCACCGCCTGCTCGGCCGCCAGCATTCGCTCACCACGGGCATGGCGGGGTTGGGGTTCTTCCCCCTCCTGCTGCCCTGCGCCCCATACCGAAGTGGCGCTGACAAACAGCACCCGCCGGGTGCCGCTCGCTTTGGCAAGCTGACAGGCCTTTGCCACCGCCTGCGGGTAGTCATCGGTCTTGCTGGGCGGTACGCAGATAACCAGCGATTCGCAGGGGATGGGCCACGGCGCTTTTTGATCAGCAACGGGCATCTCGGCAGAAATCGTCAGCGGATAGGCAGCGATCCCCTCCCCCTGCAGACGGGACGCCTTCTCGGCGCTGCTGACCGTCACCGCCACCGGCTTGCCTGCCGCCAGCAGAACCCGCGCCAGCGGCAGCCCCAGCCACCCCGCCCCCAGAATACCGATCGTCCCGGCGATATATTGTTCTGTCATCGTCCCTTCTCCTGCTTGACGCTATTTGCCCCGCAGCTTACCTGCCGTGACGTAAAAAGAGCGCTTTAGACTCTTTGTTATATTCATTAAGAGTTTAAATTATTTTATTCATATCTACATCGTACCCAGAACTTCTCATCTCTTTTGCTAAAGATAATTTCCAAGCCCCATGTTCATCCATCGGAACATATACTACACCTGAGATGTCATTAGGCGTCTCAACATTACCTTTAACCAACGCGCAAATATTTTTACGGCCAAGCTTACCAATCAAAAACCCATGTTCAAAAACGACATTCTGACGAGCGCGAGACTTAAGGTTTGATTCATCATTTATTTTTGCGCCAACATCACATGGAGTATATAAAACCACACCAAAACCAACATTGGAATATTTTTCAATTTTCTCTATTATCGTACTACCTAAGCTAGCCTGCTCGTGAAGAATAATTGGTTCAAACCCCATTTTCTCAACAAACCTAGCCGCCTCTGTTTTTGCGAGTTCATCATGCCCATGTACGATGAATACTTTGCTCTTATCGCTCTCTAGAAGAGTCTGACTTTTAGGAATCACACTAGTATGCCCTAATTTCTCTTTAGCACTAGAAAACACTTTCTTAGTTATATCCACTGTGTGTTTGTCATCATTAAATATATCTTCTCTAGAAATAAACATTATCAGCCCAGAAGGCATATTGTTATTTTCATAGTCAGATAGAGCCTGAGTTGTTACTTTTGTTTCCTTAACTACAATCCTCTTCACTTCTCTAGCATTAATAAAATATCCATCGAACTGAAATTGCTCATCCTTCAAATAAGGAATGATTACATCATTTTCAATTTCATCTAATTCAGATTTATCTAATTCCAAATGAGCTTTGTAAGCGCCATTTTTACCAACCTTTTCTGATGTTTCAATAAGCACGTGATAGAACATCGGTACTAAACCTCCCTTAGATATAACAATTTCATATGTATGAAATATACGTTAACAACGTGGCATTGCTATACACAGCCTACCAATTCATGCCTACCCATCAACATGATCGTGTTTATTTTCAATATGTTAACCTCACATAACTCATTTATCGAGCAATAGATAAACATATTTCTAAAAACAATCCTATCTTCCAAAAAAAGCGGGCCATTGGCCCGCTTGGTTATATTTCACTCACCCAATCCTCACACCGGCGGATGAAAATGGCTGGCCTCACGGGTGGCCATCTCCTCGTAGGTGGCCCACTTCTGCCACGCCACTTTTTGCGCTACCTGCATCAGCCGCTCAGCCTCCTCCGGATGGCTCTGGGCCAGCACCCGATAACGGGTCTCCTCCTGCCGGTATTCCGCTAGCGGAATGGAGGGGCGCAGGCTGTCGAGGCTGAAGGGGTTCTGCCCCGCACTGCGCAATACCGGGTTGTAGCGCATCAGCGGCCAGTGACCGGAGGCCACGGCCCGTTTTTGCTGGGTCAGGCCAAACTCCATATCGATGCCATGAGCGATACAGTGGCTGTAGGCGATGATCAGCGACGGCCCCGGATAGGCCTCCGCCTCACGCAAGGCTTGCAGCGCCTGCTGCGGGTTGGCCCCAAAGGCGATGCGGGCAACATAGACGTTGCCGTAGGAGATGGCCTGCAGCGCCACATCCTTCTTGGCCAGCGTCTTGCCCCCCGCCGCAAACTTGGCGACGGCACCGAGCGGGGTCGATTTCGACATCTGACCGCCGGTGTTGGAGTAGACCTCGGTATCCATCACCAGCACGTTCACATCGCGCCCGGAGGCGAGCACATGATCGAGCCCCGCCGAGCCGATGTCATAGGCCCAGCCATCGCCGCCGATGATCCAGACCGAGCGGCGCACCAGCTGATCGATGAGTGACAACAACTCGCGGGCCTTGCCGGATTTCACCTCTTCCAGCCGCTCCCGCACTTGCGCCACCCGGGTGCGCTGGGCGCGGATCTCCGACTCCAGCCGCTGCGGGGCATTGATCAGGGTATCGACCAGCGCCTCCCCCAGCTCCCCCTTCATCGCTTCGAGGGCCGCCACCGCCTGACCATGATGCTGATCGGCGGTGAGGCGGAAGCCAAAGCCGAACTCGGCGTTGTCCTCGAACAAGGAGTTGGACCAGGCGGGCCCCTTCCCTTCCGCATTCTTGGCCCACGGCGTGGTCGGCAGGTTGCCGCCGTAGATGGAAGAGCAACCGGTGGCGTTGGCCACCAGCATGCGATCGCCAAACAGCTGGGTCAGCAGCTTGAGATACGGGGTCTCGCCACAACCGGCGCAGGCACCGGAGAACTCGAACAGCGGCTCGAGGAACTGGGCACCGCGCACGGTGGAGAAATCCACCCGCTCGCGGGCAGGCCACGGCAGGCTCTCGAACCAGCGCAGCGCCTGCTTCTGACCAGCCAGATGCGGCGCCTTGTCCATCATGGTGATGGCACGTTCGCCCTCGTGTTCCTCATCAGCCCCGACCCGCACCGGACAGGCCTGCACGCACTGGCCGCAGCCGGTGCAATCCTCCGGATAGAGTTGCAGGGTGTAGCGGCTGTCGGGGAAGCCCTTGGCGGTGACGGGCACCGACTGGGCCGCCTCGGGGGCGGTCGCCAGCCAGTCCTGATGGTAGAACTTGGCCCGCAGCGCCGCGTGGGGGCAGACAAAGACACAGTTGCCGCACTGGATGCAGATATCGGAGTGCCAGATCGGGATCTCGCGGGCGATATCCCGCTTCTCGAAGCGACTGGTGGCGGTAGGGTAAGTGCCATCCACCGGCAGCATGGAGACAGGGATCAAATCGCCGCGCCCCGCCAGCATCTCGCCGGTGACCCGCTGGACAAACTCGCTGCCACCCGGTGCCAGTGGCAGCGGATAGTCGCTGATCTGCTCCTCACCGGCCGGGATGACCACCTGATGGAGGTGGGCTAGGGTATCGTCCACCGCGGCGAAGTTGCGCGCCACCACATCCGGCCCCTTGCGGGCATAGCTCTTCTCGATGCTCTCCTTGATCAGCGCAATCGCCTCATCCCGTGGCAACACCCCGGCCAGTGCGAAGAAGCAGGTCTGCATGATGGTGTTGATGCGATTGCCCATGCCGTTTTGCTCGGCCACCCGATCGCCATCGATGCAGTAGAGCTGGATATTGAGGGCACGGATACGGGCGCGCAGCCGCTCGGGCAGCTGGCCCCACACCTTGTCAGCCTCATAGGGGGCGTTGAGCAGCAGGGTTGCCCCCTTGGCGGCGTGTTCCAGCAGATCGACCGATTCGACAAAGCCCCACTGGTGGCAGCCAATAAAGCTCGCCTGCTCGATAAGCCAGGGGGCGTCGATGGGTTCGGGGCCAAAGCGCAGGTGGGAGACGGTGCGCGAGCCCGACTTCTTGGAGTCGTAGACGAAGTAGCCTTGGGCATGGAAGCCCTCCAGCTCGCCGATGATCTTGATGCTGTTCTTGTTGGCACCGACTGTGCCGTCGGCACCGAGGCCGAAGAAGAGCGCCCGTACCCGACTGGCAGGCTCCAGATCGCCGATGGGGTGCCAGGCCAGACTGAGGCCCGACACATCGTCCACTATCCCCACGGTGAAGCGGGGGCGCGGCGCATCACAGGCCAACTCCTCGAACACCGCCGCGCACATGGCAGGGGTGAACTCTTTGGAAGAGAGGCCGTAGCGACCGCCACTGAGCCACGGCAACCGCTTGATAAGGCCGCGCTGCAAGCCGTCAATCAGCGCGCTCTGCACATCCAGCAGCAGCGGCTCGCCACCGGCCCCCGGCTCCTTGGTGCGATCCAGCACGGCGATGCGGCGCACGCTGGCGGGCAATGCATCGAGCAGCGCCTGCACCGGGAAGGGGCGATAGAGGCGAATGACCAGCACCCCGGTCTTGCGATCCTGCCGGTTGAGCCAATCCACAGTCGTGCGGGCGGTAGCCGCTCCCGAGCCCATCAGCACGATAACGTCGGTGGCATCGGGCGCGCCGTGGTACTCCACCAGCTTGTAGTGGCGGCCGGTCAGCTCGCCGAGGTTGTCCATGCACTGCTGCACCCGCGCCGGTACCGCTTCGTAGAAGGGGTTGACGCTCTCGCGGGACTGGAAGTAGGTATCCGGATTCTGGGCGGTGCCACGCATCACCGGATGATCCGGGTTCAGGGCCCGCGAGCGGTGGGCCCGCACCCAGTCGTTGTCGATAAGGGCGCGAATTTCGTCCCGATGCAGGGCGGTGATCTTGTTCACCTCGTGGGAGGTGCGAAAACCGTCGAAGAAGTGGATAAAGGGCACCCGGCACTGCAGGGTGACGCTGTGGGCAATCAAGGCCAAGTCCTGCGCCTCCTGCACCGAACCGGAGGCGAGCATGGCAAAGCCGGTACTGCGCGCCGCCATCACATCCTGATGGTCGCCAAAAATCGACAGCCCCTGCGCCGCCAGCGAGCGGGCCGCCACATGGAACACCGCCGCGGTCAATTCACCGGCGATCTTGTACATGTTGGGCAGCATCAACATCAGCCCCTGACTGGCGGTGAAGGTGGTGGCGAGTGCCCCCGCCTGCAAGGCACCGTGTACCGTACCGGCCGCCCCCCCTTCACTCTGCATCTCCACCACTGTGGGGATGTTGCCCCACAGGTTGGTCTGCTTCTCATCCGCCCAGGCGTCGGCCAGTTCGGCCATGGTCGAGCTCGGGGTGATGGGATAGATGGCACACACTTCGCTCAGTTGGTACGCCACCCGGGCCGCGGCTTCGTTGCCGTCGACCATGATCAGTTCATGTTTCATTGGGACTCCTCCGGTTGGCGCAGCTCGATGGCGTGACAAGGGCACTGGTCGTGGCAGGCACCGCAGCCGGTGCAGCGCTCGGCATCCACCTGATAGCCCTTGCCCGGCCCCAACTTGGCGATGGCCTGTTCGGGGCAACTGCCATAGCAGCCGTCGCACTCGAAGCAGTTGCCGCAGGAGTAGCAGCGCGCCGCCTCGTAACGGGCGGCCACCTCATCCAACCCGCCGATGATCTCGCCAAAGTCGTCCCGCGCCCACGCCGGTTTGACCGGCTGACTGCTGGCCGGGGCATGAGTCTGGAACCAGAGTTGCAACTGCTCCGGCCCCACCAGCGGGTAGGAGAGTGGTTTGTGGTAGTGGCGACCGCGCAGCCAGGCATCCATATGGCGTGCCGCCTTCTTGCCGTGGCCGGTGGCAATGGTGACGGTGCGCTCGGAAGGCACCATGTCGCCGCCGGCAAACAGACCCGGCACATCCGTCATCAGGTTTTCGCCAACCTGCACTACCCCCTCCTTGTTGACCCGCACGCCGGGAATACTCTCCAGCACCGAGAGGTCGACCTCCTGACCCAGCGCCAGAATAAGGGAGTCCGCTTCGAGAGTTTCAAACTTGCCGGTGGGCACCGGCTTGCCCTCGGCATCCAGCGCCATCACCTCCACTTCGATATTGGTGCTATCGAGCTGGCGGATGCTGCGCAGCCAGTTGATCTTGATCCCCTCCTCCTCGGCCTCGTCGGCTTCAAAGGCGTGGGCCGGCATATGATCCCGGTCGCGGCGGTAGATGATCATCGCCTCTTCCACCCCGAGGCGACGAGCGGTACGGGCCGCATCCATGGCGGTGTTGCCGCCGCCGTAGATGGCCACCCGCCGTCCCAGTTTGGGCGGCGGCAAGCCCTGCTCTTCGGCCAGACTGGCCTGTTCGAGGAAGCTCACCGCATCGAGGATCTTGCCCGCTTCCCGGGCCGGAATATCGACCCGCTTGGCCAGATGGGCGCCGATGGCCATAAAGACGGCATCAAAGCCCCCCTCGTCGCGCTCGCGCAGCACATCCTCCACCTTGTGGTTGAGGGTCAGGGTCACCCCGGCCGCCACGATGCGGGCCACCTCCCGATCCAGCACATCGCGAGGCAGACGGTAAGCGGGAATACCGAAACGCAGCATCCCGCCCGCCAGCGGCCCCGCTTCGCGGATCTCCACCTGATGGCCGAGCCGGTTGAGGTGCCAGGCACAGGAGAGACCGGAGGGACCAGCGCCTATGACCAGCACCTTCTTGCCGCTGGCAGGGGCAGGTGGCGCAGGCTGCCAACCACGGGCCAGCGCCTCGTCTCCGAGGAAGCGCTCGATGGCGTGGATGGAGACGGATTCATCCACCTGACCGCGGTTGCAGGCACTCTCGCAGGGGTGATAGCAGACCCGGCCATGAATGGCGGGCAAGGGGTTCTCTTCGATCAGGGTCTGCCAGGCCGCCTCAAAACGGCCGGCCTGCGCCAAAGAGAGCCAGGCCTGGATATTTTCTCCGGCCGGGCAGGCGTGATTGCAGGGTGGCAGGGCCGGCCGCCAGACGGGTAGCCGGGTACGCACCGGGCCTGTTCCCGTTTTCAGGGAGAGATCCGGCAATGGGGTCATGTCCAGTTGTTTGCTCATACATTGCTTTCTTCTTTTTGTGTGACAGGCCCCACCCGATGGCGCTTGATACCGTGTAGCCGAAGCGGACGGTGGCCGGATGGGGAAGAAGCGAAAGCGTTAGAAACTGGGAACTGAGTCGATAATGGCCGTTTTTTTGTACTGATTAGCGAATCAGGATCAAAAAATGTTGCACTTTATGGTTCATAGAGACCAGAACGTGACTCAAGTAACATCTTCTCCAGCTGACCGCTGGCTTTCAGTTTGGCGAGGCCCCGATTGAAGGTTTTGATGAGTTCGTCAGCGTTGGCGCGCTTGCGACTGATCAACAGGTGACCTTCGACCTTCATCACGGGTTTTGAATGGGTTGCAAAGAGATCGACCGTGCTGGCCGGGTAGAACTGACGCAGGGAGTAGTAGCCGACATCTATGTTCTCCAGGGTCAGGTCGGCGCGGCCGGAGAGCAGCAGATCGAAGCTCTGGCGCAGCCGGGTGACGAACTGCACCTGCAGCGGTACCTGCGCGATGGCTGCAAAAAAATCTGCATTGTAGGTATAGCCACTGACCGCAGCCAGCTTGCGATCCGCCAGATCCTGATAGCTGCGCCATTCCAGCGGATCTGACTTGAGATAGAACCAGACGTAGGTTTCGCTCAGGATGGGATCGCTGTAGAGATGGCTTTTGCGCCGCTAGCTCGACTCATACCAGTGGACAGTACCATCCACCACCCCCTCCTCCGACAAGCGAAAGGCCCGCTTCCACGGCAAAAACTGGAACTTGACGCTCACCCCCTCACTCTTGAATGCCTCACTCACTATATGGGGGATCAGCCCCTGATATTTCAGCGTCTCGGGGCAGTAGGGCGGATACTCCCCCGTGGTCAGGGTCAGCTCCTGCGCCCAGAGCCCGTGGCAAAAAAGGCTCCCCGCCAGCAACCAGCTCATTTTCATCCCGATGCCCTCTTGTACTGTTTTTCCAACTATAGACTGCCGCCGTGAAAGGATTGCCGGATCGCCACGGAACCGCTATGTTGCCCCCTTCCCGAACGAAAACAGCCACTTCACAAGGATCCGGACATGCCAAGGCTAGCCAGCATTCACCTCTACCCCATCAAATCGACTGCAGGCATGCCACTGGCTCGCGCCCGGGTGACCGAAGAGGGGCTCGCCGGGGATCGCCGCTACATGGTGGTCAAGCCGGACGGCACCTTTATCACCGCCCGCACCCACCCCCAACTGCAGCAGGTCGTGGCTACCCCTGTCGATGGCGGTTTGCAACTGCGCTATCCGGGCTTTGAACCGCTCATCCTGCAAGAGGCCGACTTCAGCCGCGCCCCGCAGGCCACCGGGGTCTGGAGCGACCGCTTCACCGCCCTGCATACCGACCCCAAAGCCGATGGCTGGCTGAGCCGGGTGGCAGGGGAACCGGTGCAACTGCTGTGGCTGGGTGAAACCTCTGATCGTTTTCGTGAAAAGACCGGCACCCGGGTCAGCTTTGCCGACGGTTATCCGCTGCTGCTGATAAGCCAGGCCTCCCTGGAGGATCTCAACCTGCGCTCCGATGCCCTGCACCAGATGAGTCAATTTCGTACCAATCTGGTGGCAAGCGGCACTCGCCCCTTCGAGGAGGACAGCTGGGTGCGCATCCGCATCGGCGAGGTGGAGTTCAGGGTGGTCAAGCCCTGCAGCCGCTGCATCATGACCACGGTGGAAGCGGGCACCGATCGGTTCAACGCCCTGAAAGAGCCGCTGGCGACCCTCACCCGCTACCGCCGTGGCGAGGATGGCGAGGTCTACTTCGGCCAGAATCTGGTGGCGCTGAACGAAGGGTGGATTGAGGCGGGCAGCGAGATCGAGGTGCTGGAGACGACACGCCCCCCTGTCTACCCCAACGCCGCACCGAAGAAGCGGGAGCTGGTCTGCGTGGCCCGCGAACCGCTGGCGCGGGATCTGGAGACCTTCTGGTTCGAGGCGGCCGATGGCGAGCCCCTGCCCGACTACCTGCCGGGCCAGCATCTACCCATCAGTCTCGATATCAAACACGAGCGAGTTCAGCGGCGCTATACCCTGAGCTCCACGCCACAGAAGCCTGAGCGCTGCAGCATCAGCGTCAAGAAGGTGGCGGGGGGCCGCATCTCCCACTGGCTGCATCAGCAGCTGCAGGTGGGTGATCGGCTGCTGGCCGCCTCCCCTGCTGGCGAGTTTCACCTTGGCCGCGAGCGCGATCTTCTGTTGCTCTCCGCAGGCTCCGGCGTCACCCCCATGCTGGCGATAGCCCGCACCCTGGCGCTGCGCGGTGAGCTGGAAGATGTTCACTTTATGCACCTGTGCCGCAGCGAAGCGGACATTCCCGCCGCAAGCGAACTGCACGCCATGGCGCAGCTGGGGATGACCCTGACCATTATCCTGAGCCAGCCCGACAATCACTGGCAGGGGCTGCAAGGGCGACTCAATGATGAGCATCTAAGACGGATCAACGGGTTGGCCGCAAAAGAGGTCTTTATCTGCGGCCCCCACGGCTTTATGGCCGATGCCGCGGCGAAAGTGGCGGCCCTTGGCGTACCGGCCGAGCGCATCCGCCAGGAGAGTTTTGGCGGCGCCATTCTCTCGGTAGCCCGCCCCCATCAGACGGTGCAACTGCGTATCGGCGCCCAAGCCTTCACCGGCAACAATCAGGGTACCGTGCTGGATCAGGCCAACAAACAGGGCGTAGAGCTGCCCTGGAGCTGCCGCGCCGGGATCTGCGGTAGTTGCAAGCAGACGCTGGTCTCGGGCGAGGTGGATCACCCCGATGCCCCCGCCATCACCGCCGCCGAACGGGCCGAGGGCAAGATCCTCACCTGCTGCGCCGTGCCGCTGACCGATCTGGAGATCTTGTGATCTGGTGATCGGGCTGCGTTAACTCACTCTCACTCAGATGACCGGGGAATTGACCTCGGTCATTTTTTTTGCCGATGGCGCCGCCCGGTTTCTGCTTATTTCCGTTCATCGTCCTCGGAGCAAGTTTTCCCTTCCTATAATCACAGAGCAAAAAGCCTTGCCAGCCATTGACTTGGCAATGCGCCACAAGACGCTCCCTGATGAGAATAAGGACGCTCCACCATGGAACAGAACAAGCCCGCCTTTCAGCTCAACCTGCTGCTATCCGTCATTACCCTGATCCTGCTGTCACTGGTATTTTTCGCCTACAGCTGGGCGGGGAAACAGCTGGAAGAGAGCTATCGGCAACAATATGTCTCCTACCTGCTGGCCGATGAGCTGCGCCAATCCTCCGATGACCTGACCCGACTCGGTCGCACCTATGTCATCACCAAGGATCCCGCCTACGAGCAGCAGTACATGCGGATCCTGGCCATTCGCAACGGCGAGCAGCCGAGGCCGGAAGGCTACAACCGTATCTACTGGGACTTTGTCGCCGCCAACGGTCAGAATCCACGACCCGATAGCAACCAGCGCCGCGGCCTGATCGACCTGATGAAGGATGCCGGTTTTACCGACGGGGAGCTCGCCAAACTCAACGAGGCCAAAAACAACTCGGATGCGCTGGTCAACACCGAGGTCGCGGCCTTCAAGCTGGTGCAGCAGACCGATGGTGACCCGGTTGCCAACCAGCAACAGGCCATCGCCATGATGCATGACAAGGCCTACCACCAGAACAAGGGACGCATCATGTCCCCCATCGATGACTTTTACGTGATGATGGAGCAGCGCAACCAGGAGGCGGTCGAAAGCGCCATCTCCCATACCGATATGTTGCGCTATCTCTTTATCGCCCTCGGTCTGGTGTTGATGTTCTTCCTCTGGCGTACCTATCGCTCCCTGCTCGATCTGGTGGGTACCTCGGTCGAACAGCTCAAGACCGATCTCCATCTGCTGGCGGAAGGGGACTTCTCGCGTCCCATCAAGGTGCCGCAAGGCTCGAAAGAGAGCCTGATCGGCCTGCTCGGCGGCATGCAGACTACCCTCAAAGGGATCATCGCCAAGGTCTCCCACTCCACCGAAGAGTTGTCTGACTCTGCCGACAGCATCGCCCAGATCGCCGAACAGACTGCCCAGTTCGCCACCTCTCAGCAGACCAGTACCCAGACCATGGCCGCGGCCATCGAGGAGCTGGTGGTGAGCATCAGCCACCTCTCCGACAATGCCACCCATGCCGACGAGCTGAGCAAGGTCTCCGCCAATACCCTGGAGGAGGGGTCAGGGGTTATCAAGGAGACTCTCGGCAGCATCGAGAACATCTCCACCACGGTAGGGGAAGCGGCCAGCACCATCTCCGAACTCAACGGTCATACCCAGCAGATTTCGGAGATCATCGGAGTGATCCGCGGCATTGCCGATCAGACCAACCTGCTGGCGCTCAACGCCGCCATCGAGGCGGCGCGGGCGGGTGAACAGGGCCGTGGCTTTGCGGTGGTGGCCGACGAGGTGCGTAATCTGGCCAGTCGCTCGGCGGCGTCAACCCAGCAGATCACCGGGATGATCAGCAAGATCCAGAGCGGGGCGGATGCCTCCATCCGCAGCATGGAGAACACGGTCAACAACGTCTCCCGCGGGGTCACGCTGGCCAACCAGACCGGCGAGGCAATCGCCAGTATCCAGAGCCACGCCTCCAACCTCACCGGCCTGATGGGGGAGATCAGCCACACCCTGCGCGAGCAGTCCACCGCCGCCAACGAGGTGGTCTCTACTGTCGGCAACATCACCTCTCTCTCCGAGCAATCGGGGGATGCCGCCCGCCACGTGTCGCAAGAGGCGGCCAAGCTCAAGCAGCTGTCACGGGTGCTGCGCCAGGAGATGGGGCACTTCAAACTTTAAGAAACCTGCAAAGCAAAACGGCTGCCAAAAGGCAGCCGTTTTTTTATTCGGGGTTATCCCCTGTCATCCAACATCGATCAACCACGCAGGGCGGCGATGCGCTGCTCGATGGGCGGGTGGCTCATGAACAGCTCGCTCATGGAGCGCTTGCCGTTGATGCCAAAGGCCATCATGGAGCCTTCCAGCTGCGGCTCGGCACCGCGAGAGAGGCGCTCAAGGGCGGCAATCATCTTGTCACGACCGGCCAGCTTGGCGGCACCGGCATCGGCACGGAATTCGCGCTGACGGCTGAACCACATGACGATGATGGAGGCCAGAATACCGAACAGCATCTCCAGCACGAACACGGTGATCATGTAGGCAAAACCGCCGGTGCTGCTGCTCTCTTCCTCGTTGTTGGAGCTGAAGAAGTTGCTGATGACGCCAGCCACGATGCGGGCGAAGAACATCACGAAGGTGTTCACCACCCCCTGGATCAGGGTCAGGGTCACCATGTCGCCGTTGGCCACGTGGCTCACCTCGTGGGCCAGTACCGCTTCCGCCTCGTCACGGCTCATGCTGTAGAGCAGACCGGAGGAGACCGCCACCAGCGAATCATCGCGGCGGGCACCGGTCGCAAAGGCGTTCATCTCCGGCGAGTCGTAGATCCCCACTTCCGGCATCTTGATACCCGCTTCGCGGGCCTGACGAGCCACAGTGCTCACCAGCCAGTGCTCGGTCTCGTTACGGGGTTGCTCGATGACCTGGACGCCATAGCTGCGCTTGGCCATCCACTTGGACATCAGCAAGGAGATAAAGGAACCCCCAAAACCGAACACGGCACAGAACACCAACAGCCCGGAAATGCTGGACTTGTTGATCCCCAGAACCGAGAACAGGATATTGAGTACCACCCCCAGCACCAGCATGACGGCCAGGTTGGTCACCAGGAATAGCATAATTCGCTTCATATAGACTCCTTGTGAAGATAAAGGACATGACCGGGGACCACTCGGGATCCCCACCTGATCATGTTAATGTCGACATTCTAGGGAGATTCGATGAATGTTCGCTGAATATGCCGTCACAGTAGCGGCGAGATATCGATACGCCCCTGCAAATTGGCTTCAAGCGGATTGTTTATAAACGGAATTTCACCGAGGAAGGGGGCTGGCAGCAAGCCCCTCAGGGTGTCCAGATTTTCCTGATAATGACTCATGGAACCATGGAGCCGATTAATTACCCAGCCCGCCACCGGCAGCTGATCGTTGCGAATGGCAGCAAAGGTGAGCAGCGCATGGTTGAGGCAACCCAGTTTGGCCCCTACCACCATGATCACCGCCATGTTCTCCTGCTTGACCCAGTCTGACAGCAAATGCTTGCGATCGAGCGGCAGATACCAGCCCCCCGCCCCCTCCACCACCGTGATCTCGGCGCCAGCCTGCTCTATCTTGCGCAGCCCGTCGCTCAACCCCTCCATTGTGATGGGCTGACGCGCCTCGCTGGCGGCGATGTGGGGCGCAATCGGTGGCTCGTAGGCAAACGGATTGACCACCTCGTAGGGCAGTGGCAGGCTCGCTGCCTCCTGCAACAGGACGGCATCGAGGTTGCGCAGCCCGTCCGGAGTGCGGGCACACCCTGCCGAGATCGGCTTGTAGCCTGCGCACTTGATCCCCTGTGCGCTGAATTCACGCAGCAAAGTGCGCGCCACCAGCGTCTTGCCCACATCGGTATCGGTGCCGGTGATAAAGAATGATTTCATACGGTTCTCTCCTTGGCAGGGAGTGGCACACTGCCCTGCACATACTGCGATTCCCGGCGCTCAGCGAGGCTTGCTGAGGCGGCCGAGGCACACTCGATAACTGGCGACCAGCCTGCCATCGGGCTGGCGAAACGCCTCATACGCCTGAGCCAGCTGCTGCAATCTGGCGCGACCGCTCAGACCGGCCGGGGCGGCACTCCCCTGATTGTCATTGACCTGATTGGCCCCAATCCCCTTGAGATCGCGCAACAGCTGCGGCAATTCAAGATAGGCGAGATCCCAGGTGATACAACGCAGCTCGTGAGAGGCTACCCCGGCGGCGGCCAGCGCCTGCTCCAATTGTGGCAGGCTGAGGAAGCGATTGACATGGGCGCGACCATCAAGCTGCTGCCAGGCGGCTCGCAACTGCCAGAGCGACTCATCAAGCAGGGTAGAGAAAAAGATCTGGCCGCCCGGTTTGACCACCCGCAGCAGCTCGCCGAAGGCGTGCGCCGGACGTTCGCACCACTGCAACGCCAGACTGGAGAAGACCCAGTCGAACGCGCTGTCGGCGAAAGGGAGCTGCTCCGCATCGCCGCAGAGCAGGCGGGCACCGCTGCCACGCAAGGCGGCCTGCGCCAACATGCCGGGAGCCAGATCCAGCCCCACCAGCTGGTGACAGCGGTTCGCAAGCTGAGGCAAGAAAAAACCGGTGCCGCAGCCCAGATCCAGCCCGCTCACCGTCAGATCAGTGCCAACCGGCCTGTCCGGCATCCATTCCAGCAGCGCCTGACCCACCTCCTGCTGAAAGCGGGCGTGAGCATCGTAATGACGAGCGGCGGCGCCGAAACGGCGAGCAAGCTGAGCCTTGTCCACCGACTGGAAGCGCTCATCCATGGTGAGCCCCCTCCGAAGTGGCACTGCCCGAGCAGGGGCCGAGGGCATCGAGCAGGCGCTCCACATCCTGCTCGCGGTGAGCTGCGCTCAAGGTAATGCGCAGCCGCGCGGTACCGACCGGCACCGTGGGTGGGCGGATGGCGCTCACCCAGACGCCGCATTCGCGCAACCGCTCGGCCAGTTGCAGCGCCGCACTGCTCTCCCCCACCAGCAGCGGCTGGATGGGGGTGTCGCTCGCACCGAGCTGCCAACCCAACGCCTGCGCCCCTTGCCGGAAACGGGCGATCAGCTGGCCAAGATGGGCGCGGACATCGTCAGCAGCCTGCACCAGCTCGATACTCTTGCTTACCGCGCAAGCCTGGGCGGCGGGCATATGGGTGCTGTAGACATAGTGGCGGGCGAAATTGACCAGATACTCCACCAGCTCGCGGCTGCCGCCGACAAAGGCACCGGCGACGCCGAGCGCCTTGCCAAAGGTGCCCATCTGGATGTGTATGCTGGCCGGATCTACTCCCTGCGCAGCCAGGGTGCCGCGCCCCTCGGGCCCCAGCACGCCGAGGCCGTGGGCATCGTCGATCATCAGCCAGTTGCCGCTTTGGGCGGCGAGTGTTGCGAGCTCGCGCCAGGGAGCCTGATCCCCGTCCATGCTGAATACCCCTTCCGAAACAATCAGTCCGCGATTCGGCTCAAGCTGCCGCTCAAGGGCCGCCATATCGTTGTGGCCGAAGCGCTTCATCTTGCAGGGCAGCTGGCTGCCCATCTCCTGCAGGGAGGCGTGATTGAGTTTGTCCTGCCACAGCAGATGCTCCTTGCCGAGTAGCGCTTTGAGCACCGCCTGATTGGCGGAAAAACCGCAGTTGAACAGCAGCACGGCCTCCACCCCGAGCCACTCGGCAAGCGTCTCTTCCAACTGTTGGTGGGCACTGCTGTAACCGGTCACCAGCGGCGAGGCGCCGGCGCCCGTGCCATAACGCTCAATCCCCGCATTGAAGGCGGCCTTGATGGCGGGGTGATCCGCCAGCCCCAGATAGTCGTTGGCGGAAAAGTTGAGGTAGTCGCGCCCCGCAACCCTGAGCCGCCCGCCACTCGCCCCATCGGTCGCAATGCGGGTACGCAGCAAGCCGATCTGCTCACGCCCGGCCAGCGCCACGCCCAATGCAAAGGGGCCTGTGACTGCAGGGCCAGTCATGACCGCACGGCCCCGGCACGGGGGCGGGTGGCGTCATAAAACATCTCGGCAGGTTCGCTCTGGCGACTCACCTCGGCCAGCAGCTCCTCTTCCTGTACTTGATCCGGCTTCTGGGCCCGCTGGGCAGGGCGAATGCCGAGTCGCTTGAACAGCTGCATATCGCTGTTCTCGTCCGGGTTAGGCGTGGTCAGCAGCTTGCAGCCGTAGAAGATGGAGTTGGCGCCCGCCATAAAGCACATCGCCTGCATCTGCTCGTTCATCTTCTCCCGCCCGGCTGAGAGGCGTACATGGGAGGCAGGCATCATGATCCGCGCCACGGCTATGGTGCGGATAAATTCGAACGGGTCGAGGCTCTCTTCGTTTTCCAGCGGCGTCCCCTTCACCTTGACCAGCATGTTGATGGGCACGCTCTCGGGGTGACGGGGCAGGTTGGCCAGCGCCATCAAGAGGCCTGCCCGATCCTTGGCCTGTTCGCCCATGCCGACGATGCCGCCGGAGCAGACCTTCATGCCGGCGCCACGCACATGCTCAAGGGTATCGAGCCGATCCTGATAGGTGCGGGTGGAGATGATCTCGCCGTAGAACTCCGGCGAGGTATCGAGGTTGTGGTTGTAGTAATCGAGCCCCGCAGCGCCAAGACGGGCCGCCTGATCGGCTGTCAGCATCCCCAGCGTCATGCAGGTCTCCATCCCGAGCCCCCGCACCTCTTCAATCATCCGGATGATGTAGGGCATGTCCTTCTCTTTGGGATTGCGCCAGGCGGCCCCCATGCAAAAGCGTGACGAGCCGTTGGCCTTGGCTTCGCGGGCCCGCTCCAGCACCTTTTCCACCTCCATCAGCCGTTCGGCTTCGAGCCCGGTGTGGTAGCGGGCACTCTGGGGGCAATATTTGCAATCTTCCGGGCAGGCGCCGGTCTTGATGGAGAGCAAAGTACTCACCTGCACTTCGTTCGGGTCGAAATGGGCACGGTGGACGATCTGGGCCTGAAACAGCAGATCGTTGAACGGCAGGGCAAACAGGGCCTGAACCTCGGCGAGGGTCCAGTCATGACGAAGGGCGTGGCCGCCCGCGGTGAGAGCATTCATACATGGCTTCCGGTTGTTATTAGTGGGATCCTGCGCAGCGCTCAAGAGAGCGTTCGCCGCAAGACCCGCCAGCTGGACAGCGCGACGCCGGGCGTGCGCGAAGCCAAGTGGCTGAAATTGTTGGCTAGTGTAGAGAGCACGCGTAGACTGTCAACACCGACCAGATCAAACCAATTGACAACAGAACAACAAATGACCAATCAAGAATTCGACCTGCACCACATCTGGCACCCCTATACCTCCCTCACTCACCCCCTGCCCTGCTATGAAGTGGCCAGCGCCAAGGGGGTGACCATTACCCTCAGCGACGGTCGCGAACTGGTGGATGGCATGAGCTCCTGGTGGGCTTGCGTACACGGCTATCAGGTGCCGGAACTGGACGCCGCCGCCACCGCCCAGCTGGGCAAGATGTCTCACGTGATGTTTGGCGGCCTGACCCACGCTCCGGCGGTCGAGCTCTGTCGCAAACTGGTGGAGATCACCCCGGCGGGTCTGGATCGGGTCTTTCTGGCCGATTCCGGCTCAGTGGCAGTGGAAGTGGCGCTCAAGATGGCCCAGCAGTACTGGCACAGCAAGGGGACGCCCAGAGCCAAGTTCCTCCCCCTGCGCGGCGGCTATCACGGCGACACCTTTGGCGCCATGAGCGTCTGTGATCCCGATGGCGGCATGCATGAGCTCTACCAGGGATTCCTGCCAGAGCACTACTTCGCCCCGGCCCCCAGCTGCCGCTTCCACGCCGAGTGGGACGAGCAGTGCGTGGTGGAGCTGGCAACGCTGGTGGCCGATCATCACGAAGAGATCGCCGCCATCGTGCTCGAGCCCATCGTGCAAGGGGCTGGCGGCATGCGCTTCTATCACCCGCGCTACCTGCAGTGGGTGCGTGCCCTGTGCGACGAGTTCGGTGTGCTGCTGATTGCCGACGAGATCGCCACAGGCTTTGGCCGCACCGGCCAGCTGTTTGCCTGCGACTGGGCGGGGATCAGCCCCGACATCATGTGTCTGGGCAAGGCGCTTACCGGCGGCTATCTCACCCTCTCGGCGACCCTGACCACCGAGCATGTCGCCCGCACCATCTGTGACGGCAAGGCGGGGGTCTTTATGCACGGCCCTACTTTTATGGGCAATCCGCTCGCCTGCGCGGTGGCCAACGCCTCCATCGATCTGCTGCTGGCCTCACCGTGGCAGGAGCGGGTGCGTGCCATTGAACATCAGTTGCGTACCGAGCTGGTGCAGCTGACCCTGCACCCGGCGGTCGCTGACGTGCGGGTACTCGGCGCCATCGGGGTGGTGGAGATGAAAGAGCGGGTGGATGTGGCGCGTATCCAGCGCAAATTTGTCGAACTGGGCGCCTGGATCCGCCCCTTTGGCAAGCTTGTCTACCTGATGCCCCCCTTCGTTATCACCCCCGAAGAGCTGCGGATATTGACCGGCGCCATCAGTCAGGCCATCGCCGAGGGCGAGTTTTAAGGCACGGGACGGGCGGCCATCGCAGCCGCCCGTTTGACTACCCGCATTTGATATATAAAGAGGGCAACTTTATCCCCGTCACTGCGGTTTCACTTGCCGTAATGTGAGCAAAACACCAGACCTGAGGCGCCAAGAGGGGTAAACTGCTGCGGTTTTACCATCAAGAAAGACTGCCCATGCGCCTCTCCATTGCTGCCAAAATCAACTTTTTCCTGCTCTTCATCTTCTCCATGGTACTGGTCTTCTCCGCCGCCTATCAGGCGGTGCGCGAGCGCGATCTCATCCTGACCCTCATCAAGGAGCAGAGCCGCGAGCAGACCGAAGCCTACTTCGACGGCCTCAACATGCTGATGCTGACCGGCAAGATGGATGCCCGCGACACCCTGCGCGGCAAGTTTCTCGATCACGCCCATGTGGAAGATGCCCGCATCGTCCGTGGCGAGGCGGTGAGCAAACAGTACGGGCCGGGGCGGGAGAGCGAACAGAGCAAGGATGAATATGATCAGCTGGCACTGGCCGGTAAAGGGAGTCTGGAGGTGGTGCACGACGGCATGCACAGCCGTCTGGTGGTGACCCGACCGCTGCTGGCCAAGAAGGATTTTCGTGGCACCGACTGCACCAGCTGCCATCTGGTGCCGGAAAACACCGTGCTCGGCGCGGTGCGCTTTGACTACTCCCTCGACTCGCTGTTTACCCGGGTCGAGCAGAACATCCTCACCTCGGCACTGATCCTCACCGGCATCTTCGGGCTGGGGCTGCTGCTGACCCTCTGGGTCATCCGCACCTGGATCGTCCGCCCCCTCAACCAGTTGACCCGCTCCATGGAAGAGGCGACCGATTTGCACGACTTCGGCCACCGGCTGGAGGGGGATGACGGAGACGAGATTGGCCGGGTGGCCGTGGCCTACAACCAGATGCTCGACAGCGTGGAGCGCCAGCTCGGCAAGCGCCCCAAGGCCAGCAGGCAGGAGCCGGATCAGCCCCGTTGAGGTGGGCGATTAACCAACGTAATAGAAGAGCAATCCGGCGATCAGCACCAGCAACAGGATCGCCAGATTGACATGCAGGGCATCATCCCGACGGCGGCTGCGCTTGCGCTCCAGCAACAACACCGCCAGCGTCAGGGCGCAGCAACCCCAGAGTCCGTGTACCAGCCAGGGGGTAAGGGCCGGATCCCAATAGTCGCGCACCTGGATCCCGCCATAGACCAAAAAACCGTAGGCAATCTCCGGGCGGGCATAGTGATAGAGCGAGAGCAGCACGATAAAGCCGCCCCAGCAGAGCAGCACCAGCACCCGCAACACCCGTGTCAGCCAATCTGGCCCCTGCCGCCGCTCTTTCACCCACCTCTCCTGCGCCCGTGAGACTCTTGTTGAGTGAACCATGCCGAAAACCCCACCAGAGTCCGACATTTTTGCTTGTTTATCAAACCCGCGCGGGTAAGATTGTCGGCTTAGTCTGCCATGGTGGGCCATCTGTGCCCGGGCCAGACTCCCTAGTGTTGCAAATAGCGCTGCAAGAACAAGCTGGAGACAATATTTCGATGACGCACGCATCCGTAGTAGATGTGCTGGCCGGTAAGTATCCGGTCGGCACCACCCAAACTGTAAAAGGGTGGATCCGGACTCGCCGTGATTCCAAGGCGGGGATCTCATTTTTGGCCGTATCCGATGGCTCCTGTTTCCATCCGGTACAGGCGGTTGTCCCCAATACCCTGGCCAATTACGAGAATGAAGTGCTGCGTCTGACCACTGCCTGCTCCGTGGAAGTGACCGGCGTGGTTGCCGCCTCTCAGGGCAGCGGCCAGGCTTTCGAACTGCAGGCGACCGACGTGAAGGTGATCGGCTGGGTCGAAGATCCGGACACCTACCCGATGGCCGCCAAGCGCCACAGCATCGAATACCTGCGTGAACAGGCCCACCTGCGCCCGCGCACCAACATTGTTGGCGCCGTGACCCGCGTTCGTCACTGCCTGGCGCAAGCCATCCACCGCTTCTTCCACGAAGAGGGTTTCCTCTGGGTTGCGACCCCGCTCATCACCGCCTCTGACACCGAAGGTGCCGGCGAGATGTTCCGCGTCTCCACCCTAGACATGGAAAACCTGCCGCGCACCGACGCCGGCAAGGTGGACTACAACGAAGATTTCTTTGGCAAAGAGGCTTTCCTGACCGTATCCGGCCAGTTGAACGCCGAAACCTATGCCTGCGCCCTCTCCAAGGTCTACACCTTCGGCCCGACCTTCCGCGCTGAAAACTCCAACACCAGCCGTCACCTGGCCGAGTTCTGGATGGTTGAGCCGGAAGTGGCCTTCAACGATCTGGCCGCCAACGCCGCGCTGGCCGAAGCCATGCTGAAGTACGTCTTCAACGCCGTACTGACCGAACGTCGCGACGATCTGGAGTTCTTCGCCCAGCACGTGGACAAGGATGCCATCGACCGTCTGGAGCGTTTCGTCTCCTCCGACTTCGCCCAGATCGACTACACCGATGCCATCGAAGTGCTGAAAAACTGCGGCAAGAAGTTCGAGTTCCCGGTCTCCTGGGGTATCGATCTCTCCTCCGAGCACGAGCGCTATCTGGCGGAGGAGCACTTCAAGTCACCGGTGGTGGTGAAGAACTACCCGAAAGATATCAAGGCCTTCTACATGCGCCTCAACGACGACGGCAAAACCGTTGCCGCCATGGACGTACTGGCACCGGGTATCGGCGAGATCATCGGTGGTTCCCAGCGTGAAGAGCGTCTGGACGTGCTGGATGCCCGCCTGGCCGAGATGGGCCTGAACAAGGAAGATTACTGGTGGTACCGCGACCTGCGTCGCTACGGTACCGTGCCGCACTCCGGCTTCGGTCTGGGCTTCGAGCGTCTGGTGGTCTATGTGACCGGCATGGGCAACGTTCGCGACGTGATCCCGTTCCCGCGTACTCCGCGTACCGCCGAGTTCTGATCAGCGGCATCTTGCCACTGCATTGCAAAAGCCGACCTGTGGGTCTAATGCCAGTCAGTTAAGCCTGACTGGCATTGTTTTTATTGGCTTTTTTCACACTATACCTCTGTGGCCTTGGCTTCAC
>NZ_MQSY01000050.1:0-24253 GCF_001921245.1 Aeromonas sp. YN13HZO-058
TTTTTTGGAGTGATGGGCATTTCAAATGCGGACAAAGAGTTCGTGGTGAAGGTGCGATCCACTTGTTCGCACCTTCCCTAAGACGTTTTTTCAGGCGGCAATTTTCCTTAAAAGAAATATCCAAAGCGTCATTCATTGAAAGCTATATGACTCTTGACGGTACATCATATGAGCACCTTTTCCCAAGATTTAAAACAATAAACGAATTTTCATTGTTGCTATCTGTAATCGCAGATGCTTTCGGTCTTAAGCTTCGAGATATTGAGCAGTACATAGACAAAGTAATGGCTGCAATATCAAACGTTAGCGATGATTTTGATTTAGTGATTTTTTCCATACTTCTTTTATCCAAAGAGCATGAGCCTGACTTATATAGGCAGATAGTGAATTTAGAACTATCACTCAGAAATGATAATAAAAAGCCAATATCTAATGTTGGGTTCTACGAACGATTTAAAGTGAATGGTATGTTGTGCTTTAATTTGCCCTCAGAGAGTAATGGTACAGAGCTTTTAAAGACCGAAATAAGCATATCTAAATATATAAGTTGTTTCTTTTACTCCATAAAACATAAAGCGCAATTAGTCGCAGAAAGGAACGCGGTTGCGATAGGTGGGGTATTGGGGCAACATCATATAGATTCATTCGCAATTGCTAGCAAAGAAGAGACACTATTGGCTTATCATTTGGCAAATCAGACTATCAATATTAATGAGTACCAAGATCTTGTTGAACTTGCTTGCTATTTAAAATAGAAATGGGCATAAGCCCATTTCTAAACAGGAATATTATTTTTGATGCCGCTCATAAAGCCGCTGCACCACATCCTGTAATCCCAGCCCTTCGTTTTGCAGCAGCACGGTGAGGTGGTAGAGCAGATCGGCGGATTCGTTAATGAGCTCTTCCCGATCCTTGGCCATGGCGGCCAGCGCCACTTCCACGCCCTCTTCACCCACTTTCTGGGCGATGCGCTTGGTGCCTTTGCCGTAGAGGCTGGCGGTGTAGCTGGTGGCCGGATCGGCCCCTTTGCGGGCTGCCAGGATCTGTTCCAGCTCAGCCAGAAAACCGAGCGGCGGCAGCGGGTGGCCGTTAAAGCAGGAGGTTGTCCCTTTGTGGCAGGTGGGGCCGACGGGGTTGGCGGCAATCAACAGGGAATCCTGATCGCAGTCGGTGCTGATGGCGACGAGTTTGAGCACATTGCCCGAGCTTTCACCCTTGGTCCAGAGCCGCTGTTTGCTGCGGCTAAAGAAGGTGACCTGACCGGTGGTCTGGGTCTTTTCCAGCGCCTCGCGGGTCATAAAGCCCTGCATCAGCACCTCGCCACTGGCGGCGTGCTGGACGATGGCGGGGATCATGCCGTCGCACTTAGCCCAGTCGAGCTGTTCAATTAATAAGCTGGAATTATGCACGGGAATCGGCTCCTCTATTATCAGACCGGCACTCAGGGCGGGGGATCATGGCGCATTTGCACTTTTCCCAATCGAGCCGCTCTACGAGCGGGATCGGGTTTGCAATCTCTTGATTATTCACGGATGGCGACTCCTTCATTTTTCAGCCAGCGTTTCAATTCGGGAATGGGAATAAGGCCCTTGTGGAACACAGAAGCGGCCAGCGCTCCGTCCACATCGGCGAGGGTAAAGGCATCGCGAAAGTGTTCCATGGCACCGGCGCCGCCGGAGGCAATCAACGGCACCTTGCAGACGCTGCGTACCAGTTTGAGTTGTTCGAGATCATAACCCTGACGCATGCCGTCCTGATTCATCACGTTCAGCACGATTTCGCCCGCGCCGCGTTTTTGCACCTCCTGCACCCAGTCGAGGGTGTGCCAGGCGGTGGTGCGGGTGCGGCTCTCGTCACCGGTAAACTGTTTGACCTGATAGTGGCCCGTTTCGGCATCGAAGTAGGAGTCGATCCCCACCACCACGCACTGCACGCCAAAGCGCTCGGCCAACCGGCTGATGAGGGTCGGATCGGCCAGCGCCGGGGAGTTGATGGAGACCTTGTCGGCACCAAATTCGAGGATCTGGCGGGCGTCCTCCACGCTTTTGATGCCACCGGCGACGCAGAAGGGGATATCGATCACCTCCGCTACCCGGCTCACCCAGCTCTTGTCCACCACTCGCGCATCGCTGGAGGCGGTGATGTCATAGAACACCAGCTCGTCAGCGCCCTCTTCGGCGTAGCGGCGCGCCAGCTCGACAATGCCACCCATCACCTCATGATTTCGAAATTGCACTCCCTTGACCACCACGCCATCTTTGACGTCGAGACAGGGGATAATACGCTTTGACAACATGCTCGTTGCTCCATGTAACGCACGGTTAAAACATCATGTTTGCCGACTGACTTCCGGGTCAGGCGGGTAACGCCAATGACATGCTTTCACAGCGGGATCCGTTGTGGAAAAAGACGCGGTTTGAGGTGCGTGCTTGCCGGGGGAACCACCACTATATGCATGACTTTATTCAGTGATTCAACCCTTTATCCCTCTTTGTCGTCCCGGATGGGCGGCCACTGGTCACCTTGGCCGTCACATCGTCGCCGTGGAGGGCGCGCAGGGTCAGCAGGGCCGCATCGAAGTCGAAGCCTCGCAGCTGCCTTGCCAGCAAGGATCCCTGGGGGCCCAAGCTTGCCAGCAGGCTGTCGGCATGCTGTTCGAACAGGGGAATAACGGCCGTGTCGCTTTGCAGCAGCAGTCCTTCCATCTGGCGCAACCACTGTTGCTGCTGATGATGACTGGCCGGGGAGGCGACCTTGGCGGGTTCGGTTTCTACATCCCCCAGTTGCCGGGTCAGTTGGGCCAGTAGCGAAGAGATCTGCGCCATCAGCTCACCCCGGGTGTCGGGAGACCGGGCAAGGGCATGTTCGAGCTGCAAAGCAAGGTCGGCCAGCGTTGTCAGCCCCAGGGTGCCGGCAACGCCGCGCAGTGTGTGCACCAGTCGGCGGGCTGCCTGTTGATCCTGTGCTTGCAGCAACCGGGTCAATTGCGCCATATCCTGGCTGTGTTCCAGCGTGAAATGGCGCAACAAGGCGAGGTATTTCGGCTGATTGCCCTGCAGGCTGGCGAGTCCGGCGGCGAGATCCATCCCCGGCAAGCTCTGCAGCCTGACGAGCGGGGGCAGCAGGGTGTCGCTGGCCGCTTGTCGAGTCTCTTGAAGGGGTGAGGCGACAGCGGGTAACCAGAGCCGCAGCGCCTCGAACAGTTTGGCCGGGGTCACGGGCTTGGCGATAAAGTCATTCATGCCTGCCGCCTCGCACGCCTTGCGATCTTCTTCATAGGCGCTGGCGGTGAGTGCCAGAATCGGCACCTTGTCCCAGCCTGGCAGGGCCCGGATGGCGCGGGTGGCACTGTAGCCATCCATCAGCGGCATCTGGATGTCCATCAGGATGAGATCGAAAGGGTGCTGGCTGACACGCTCCAGCGCTTCCTGACCATTGACTGCGGTTTCAATTACCAGTCCGCTGTTGTTGAGCAACTCCAGAACCACCTCGCGGTTGATGGCGTTGTCCTCCACCAGCAACACTCTGGCATGGTTGGCAAAATAGAGCGTCTGTTGCACCGTCTGCTCAAGGGGGGCGGGTTGTTGTGGCTCACCGCGCCCCGGGGACAGCCGGGCAGTAAACCAGAAGAGGCTGCCCTTGCCCGGTGTGCTGCTGACGCCCACCTCGCCCCCCATCAGGGCGGCGAGCCGGCTGGTAATGGCGAGCCCGAGCCCGGTGCCACCGTATTTGCGGGTGGTGGAGACATCGGCCTGCTCGAAGGCCTGGAACAGCTTTTTCCGTTGCTCCTTGCTGATACCGATGCCGGTATCCTCCACTTCAAAGCGCAGCAGATAGCCGCTTGGCAGCGGTTGCTGTACCCGCACCCGCAGGGTGATTGCCCCCTGCTCGGTAAACTTGATGGCGTTGGCGGCATAGTTGAGCAGTGCCTGGCGCAGTCGGGTGATATCGCCATGAACCCAGGCGGGGGTGTCACCGATGTCGACGATGATGGTGAGCCCCTTGGCTCTGGCCTGCTCGCTCATCAGGGCACTGACATTGTCCAGCATGGCGGTGAGGGAGAAATCGTCCAGCTCCAGCGCCAGTTTGCCCGCGTCTATCTTGGAGAGATCCAGGATGTCATTGATGATGCTGAGCAGGTGTTGGGCGGCGTTGTCGATTTTTTCCAGCCGTTCATGCTGGGTGCCGTCGGGGGTATCTCGCTTGAGCAGGTAGGTGAGTCCCAGGATGGCATTCATGGGGGTGCGAATTTCGTGGCTCATGTTGGCAAGGAAGGCACTCTTGGCGCGGTTGGCACTCTCCGCGCGCTGGTGAGCCTGCGCCAGTTGCAAGGTGCGCTCATTGACCATCTCTTCCAGATGGTAGCGGTATTGATCCAGCTCCTCGCCGAGCTGTTTTTTCTCCGTGATGTCGGCCTGCACGGTGACAAAGTGGCTGATCTCGCCGTTCTCCTGACGGATGGGTGAGACGGTGGCCAGCACCTGATACTGGGAGCCGTCCTTGCGCCGGTTGATAAACTCACCGTGCCAGCGCTGACCATGCTTGATAGCATCCCACAGGGCCACATAGGTCGCCTGCGGTGTGAGTCCCGATCGCAGCAGAGAGGGGGGCTGGCCTATCACTTCGCTCTTCTGATAGCCGCTGGCGGCAAGGAAGGCGGCATTGACATACTCGATGCGAGAGTCGATATCGGTGATAAAAACGCCGTCAGGGCTCTGCTCCAGCGCCAGCGAGAGCTGGCGCAACTGTTGCTCGGCCTGTTTGCGCTCGGTGATGTCCAGGTGTATGCCCAGCAGGCGTAGCGGTTGCTGTTGTGCATCCCGATAGACGCTGCCCTTGCTGCTGATCCAGCGTACGCTGCCATCTGGCAGCAAAATACGAAATTCGAGATCCAGCGGGCGGGGCGGTTGGGGCAGTTGGGCCAACAGCGCGGCGATGCGGGGTTGATCATCGGGATACAGACAGGCTTGCCAGTCATTGAAATGGCCGAGTTGTTCCACGCTGCGGCCATAGAGACGGGCGCATTCGGCCGAGAAGAAGATCCTGCCGCTCGGGATCTCCCACTCCCAGATACCTGCATGGGCCCCTTCCTGCGCCATCAGCAGCCGCTGTTCGCTTTCCCGCAGGGCGGCGCTGGTACTTTCGGCCTTGATACGGGCGCTGATGGCATCATCCATCAGATTCAGCGCCGCCAGACGGGCACGGCGCTGGGTATCGAGCGCCAGTTGCTGATTATGCAGCAACTGCTGCTCGGCCAGCTTGCGCTCGGTGATGTCCTGCACGGTGCCATACAGCTCGACGATGGTGCCGTCACTGTTGCGTAGCGCCGCTCCCCGGGCAATGATCCAGACAGATCCTTCGTGCTCGTGGAGCACCTCGGCGTCGCACTCGTAGGGCTGACCGTCTTGCAGGCAGCGTTCTACGGCCTGGGAAATAGCGCGCCATCCTTCCTGACTGAAATACTTTTTCACTTCCGGATAGATGGCTGGCGGCAGCGCGGGATCTCGGCCATAGATGCGGTAGATCTCCTGCGACCAGAAATGGGTATCGTCGGCAATGTGCCAGCGCCAGTTGCCTATCTTGGCCAGGTGCTGGGATTCACGCAAGATCACCTCGTTGCGGCGCAGGGCCTCTTCGGTCTCCTTGCTCTGCTGATTATCCTCGATGATGGAGATGAAATAGTCTGGCTCGCCGTTGAGATCCCTGACCAGCGCCACTGTCAGGGTGACCCAGAGTACCTCGCCGCCCTTGCGCAGGTAGCGCTTCTCCAGGGTGTAGTGGGGGCGTTTCCCCGCCAGCATCTGGGCCACATAGGACTGGTCGATGAACAGATCGTCCGGATGAGTGACCTGCTGAAACGTCATGTTCATCAACTCGTCGGCCTGATAGCCCACCATGTCGCACAAACGCTGGTTGACCCGCAGCCACTTGCCATCGGGAGAGACGAGGGCGATGCCCACTGCGGCTTGCTCGAAGGTCGCCTGGAAACGGGTTTCACTCTGCTGCAGGCGGGACTGGGTACTCAGCAACTCCTGCCAGCGCTGGATCTCTCTGGCCCGCGAGTTGTGCATGGCGGCACTGAACAGACTGATGAGGACACCGTTGGCAATCAGGATCCCCCATTGCACCAGATCCTGTCCCATGCCGATGGCGAGCTGATGCAGCGGCGGCAGCACGTAGTAGGTGGTGATCAGGGCCGTCACCAGGGTGCTGAGCAGACCCGGCAGCAGGCCGCCGAGCAGGGCACAGACAATGATGGGTAGCATGAACAGCACCAGCAGGGGCCGCTCGCCAAAGGCGATGGGCAGCTGGATCCTGAGCTGCAGCATCAACAGTGGCAGCAGCAGAGCCAGCAGGCATGCTCCCCACTGTTGCCGAGACCCTCGTTTTTGCCATGCGCCGAGCCACTGCATCATAGGGACTCCTCGGGGGGCGGTGGTGCCTGTGGATAGGGTGGTTGCTGTCCGATCTGGCGTGACAACTCATTGATCTGATGTTTGAGTGCCAGCATGGCCAGCTCCCTGTCCACCATCACCCGGTTGAAACGCTCCAGTTCGCTGTTCTGCTGACGCAGCTCCATGGCCTGTCGGGTCAGCGCCTGCTCGACTTGCTCCCGCTCGGTCACATCCAGCAACAGGCCGAGTACGGCGGGCTGGCCGCGGTAGTCCACATGCCGTCCGTAGAGCTCTACCTCTATGTTCTGCTGATCGTGATGCAGCGCGGTGAAGCGGGTGTGGATCTCGCACTCCTCCTGCTCGCAGTGCTGCAGTTGTTCCGCCACTCTGGCGCTGTCTTTCGGGCTGATCAGGGCGGGCAGGGTCCCCACCCTGAGCAGGGCGTGGGTGGAGGGGTAGCCAAACAGACGGGCAAAGCCCGGATTGATATAGCTAAGCTCTCCCCGCTGAATGATGTAGATCCCAGCGAGAGATTGCTCCACCAGCGCGCGAAACAGCCCCTCCCGCTCCTGCAATCCGGCTTCGGCGCGCTTGAAGTCGGTGATGTCGCGGGAGATGCCGAAGATGCCGATCACCTCGCCATCGCTGCCTTGCAGTGGTCCCTTGGTGGCGAGAAATACCCGGTCACCGCTTGGCAGGGTCAGGTACTCTTCCCGCGTTTCGACCTTGTTGCTGGCGATCACCTGGCGTCCCAGCTCCATCAGCATCTGTGCCTGTTCGGGGGGAAAGATGGCCAGGTCATCCTGTCCCAGGATCTCTTCGGGTGACTTGCCCACAAACTGGCAAGCAGCCCGATTGAACAGGATGTATTTGCCCTCCTTATCCTTGGCGAAGATGGCATCTTCCGAACTGTCGGCAATGGCGGAGAGCAGTTGCAGTGCCTGCAATCGACCCGCCTGGGAGTGGCGTACCTGCTCGGCGATTTGCAGCTGTGTATGCTGACGCAACAAAATGATGCCGGTGTTGGCGATGAAGAGCACCAGCAGGCCAGTCAACACAATCCAGATGCTCTCCCGGAGGGCGGACTGATTGAGCTCGGATCTGTCTATCTTGGCCAGCAGATACCAGTCGGTGCCAACCACCCCGGTGATGGTGCCAAATACCGCGATATCACGGTAGTCCTTGCCAAAGAAGAGCCGGGGACCGCCCGTTTTGTCATGCTGGCGCAAAAACTGGGCGGCCAGCAGCTCCTTTTGCTGCAGCGGCAGTTGCAGGGTGAGCGCCGAGCCGGGCCGGTAGCGAACATCGTTGAGATATTGCACCTGTTCGCCGTGCTGGCGAAATAGCATGGCTTCACCGCTGCTGTCGGGAATGGGCCAGCTTCTGAGGATCTGGTTGATCCAGTCGCTGCCGTTGGTCTGCAGCACGATGAAGGAGAGAGGGCCCGTACCGGCGGGCAACGGTGCGACAAAGTCGAGCCTGGGCTGTGACCGGGCATCGAGATAGGGGCCTACCCGCAGGATCTTGCCGGCTTCAAGTCCCTTGAGCGCCTCGCGCAAAGGAGGGGTCATGTCACCGGCTAACGGAGTGCTGAGCAACCGCTGTTGATCCGGTCCAAACAGGGTGGCGCCATCAAATCCGCGCAAGGAGACAAACTCAATGAGGCGTTCCTGCAATTGCTGACGTCCGGCCGGGCTGTCAGCGCGGGAAAGCAGTCCGGTGTAAAGCGGGTTTTCAATGAGCTGGCGGGCATCTTGTTCCCGGTTTTCGAGCCATTCGGTAATGCGTGTGCTTTTAAGATCGGCGATAGCCTCGATAAGGGCAACCTCCTTGTCCCGGGTCTGTCCCAGATTCTGGGCGATGGCCATGCCGGTCAGTACCATGATCAAGCTGTTGAGCAGGATAAAGGGGAGCAGTTGGCGTCTGGAGAGGCGGCTGCTCACCGTGGGTTGATCGATACGTCGGCGCAGCATGGCATAGAGCATGAACGCCGTAATCAGAATAAACAGCCAGCCCTTGAGGGTGCTGGCCAGGGCAAACTGGGCCGGTGAGCGAAACAGTAACTCCACCGCCTTGTCAGAGAGCAGGATCCACAGGCTGGCCACCGCGGCATAGGTGAGTACCACATTGAGGACATGGGCGCGGGTAAACGGAGGCTGTTTAGCCATGCGTCGCCTCACTGTCATCCTGATAGCGTTCGGCGATGGCGACAAATCGCTCGAAATGGCTGTCAAACGCCGCCACCACATCCGGATCGAAATGTTGGCCGCTACCCGAGAGGATCAGGGTCCGGGCCTCCTCATAAGGCATGGCGGGTTTGTAGACGCGGACATTGATGAGGGCATCGAAAACGTCAGCCAGCGCCATCAATCTTGCCGAGAGGGGAATGGCATCCTCCTTCAGACCATCGGGGTAACCGCTGCCGTCCCACTTCTCGTGGTGCCAGTGGGCAATCTCCTTGGCCAGGGTGAGGAATGCCAGGGGTTGCTCTATGTCTTGTTCTGCCTGCTCGATGGCGTCGCTGCCGAGTTTGGCGTGAGTGCGCATGACGTCCCACTCCTCTGCGGTCAACTTGCCGGGCTTGCGCAGAATGTGATCGGGAATGCCCACCTTGCCGATGTCGTGCAGGGGGGCCGAGCGACTAAGCAGATCGATGTAGCGGGGCGTCAGGGTGTCGCTAAAGCGGGGGTGGCTGGCCAGCGCGCAAGCCAGTTGCCGCACGTAGCCCTGGGTGCGCAGTATGTGATTGCCGGTCTCGGGGTCGCGGATTTCTGCCAGATGAGCCAGCGCCCGAATGGAGACCTGCTGGATAAGGTCATTTTCGGTCATCCGGCGGGCCACTTCCGCTTCCAGCGCGGCATTTTGATCCTGCAGCCCGTCACGGGCCCGCTTGGCATCCAGCTGGGTACGTACCCGTGCCTGGACGATGGTCGGTTTGATGGGTTTGGTGATGTAGTCGGCGGCCCCGAGAGAGAGGCCGAACTCCTCGCTCCGGGGATCGGCCAGGGCGGTCAGCAACACCACGGGAATGGTGCTGGTCTGCGGGTTGGCGTGCAACTGCTTGAGGACGTCATAGCCATCCATGCCCGGCATCATTACATCCAGCAAGATGAGATCGGGAACGGTTTTACCGTTGGCAATGCGCAAGCACTTCTCTCCGCTCTGAGCGGCCAGCACCCGATAGGTGGGAGAGAGCAGGTCGGTCAACACCATCAGATTCTCGGGAGAATCATCGACAATCAGGATGGTGGCGGAGTGAGATGTGAACATGAGCGCTCCGTGACAGTGTCGCAATGAGTTCGAGTGTAGAGTCAATTGTTACCAATGGGTAGGGGCTTGGCGCGATCTACCCCTTGATGGAGAGGCTTCCGGCCGGATGATCTGGCAGGGAGCCCCTTCTCAATCAACGTCCTGATGGCGACGGCTTCAGCTGGCTTATTCCTGGCTGCCATTCCCCCAGCAGGCGATGGCGTCACCTACCGAGAACTTGCCCTCCAGCAGGGCGCGGCCAAGGATGATCCCCTTGACGCCAGAGCCCTTGAGCGCCTCGATATCCGCGATGCCGCCAATGCCGCCGGAGGCCTGAAAAGCGACGCCCGGGTAGCGGGCGCAGAGATCCCGATAGAGCTCGACGTTGGTGCCAGCCAGGGTGCCGTCACGGCTGATGTCGGTGCAGAGCACATGCATGAGCCCGGCGGGGAGGAAGCGCTCGATCAGCGCTTCGATGGTCACGCCGCTGTTCTCCTGCCAGCCTGCCACCGCGATATGGCGATTGCCCTGCTCATCGATATTGACGTCCAGCGCCAGCACGATCTGCTCGGGGCCATATTTTTCCATCCAGCTCGCCACCAGATCCGGGGATTTGACAGCGGTGGAGCCAATCACCACCCGGCTGGCGCCTGCAGCCAAGAGGTCTGCCACATCCTGTTCGGTACGCACGCCGCCGCCAACTTGAACCGGCGCTTCGGTGGCGGACAGCAGTTGAGTCAGCAGGGGCAGCTGGCGCGCCTTGGCATCCTTGGCACCGTCCAGATCCACCAGATGGAGCTGCACCGCACCTTGGGAGACATATTCATCGAAGCGGGCCTGCGGGCTGCTGCTGTATTCGGTCTTCTGGTCGTAGTCTCCCTGATAGAGCCTCACGACTTGGCCGTTAATCAGATCAATGGCTGGGATAATCATCCTTGTTACAGCTCCAAAAAGTTTTTCAGTAGGCGGGCACCGGCTGCGCCTGAGCGCTCCGGGTGGAATTGGGCGCCAAAGAAATTGCTGTGCTCAGCAACCCCGCCCACGATGGCGGTGAAAGACTTGCCGTAGTCACAGGTCGCCAGCGTCGCTTCGGTCACCTCCAGCGCATAGGAGTGAACGAAGTAGAAGTAGCTGCCGCTCGGGATCCCTTTGAGCAGAGGATGAGTCTCGTCATGCTCAATCTGGTTCCAGCCCATATGGGGCAGGCGCAGATTACCGACCTCCATCAACCGGATCTTGCCCGGCACTATGCCAAGGCAGTCGATGAGGGTATCTGGCGAATCCTCGGTGCCCATGCTCTCTTCGGAGGCCTCCGCCAGCATCTGCATGCCGAGGCAAAAGCCCAGCAGCGGCTGTTTGGCGGCGCGAATAAGCGGCACCAGCCCCCGTTCGTTTAGATTCTTCATGGCGGCCACCGCGGTGCCGACACCGGGCAGGATCAGCTTGTCCGCCTGCTCGATATCGGCCGCCTGGCTGGAGACCAGCGGCGTTACGCCGAGGCGCTCGAACGCCATTCTGACCGAGGCCAGATTCGCGCAGCCGGTATCGATGATGACAAGTTTTTGATTGTTCATCGTCAGCCCTTACTCATATCGATTGGCGAGATTCGCACCATCAATGCGGTGTCGATAATGACCAGCTTCTGCTTGCTCACATCCATCACAGCACTCCCTTGCTGGAGGGAAGGTCAGACCCTTCCACCCGGATGGCCTGACGCAGGGCGCGGCCAAAGCCTTTGAACAGCGCCTCTACCTGATGGTGGGTGTTGCCACTGCCCACCTTCATCTGCAGGGTGATGGCCATGGCGTCCGACAGCGAGCGGAAGAAGTGGGGCACCATCTCGGTGGCCATCTCGCCCACGTTGTCGCGGCCAAAGCCGCTCGGGCAGTCAAATACGAAGTAGGGGCGACCGCTGAGATCCAGCGCTGTGCTCACCTCCTGCTCAGTCAGCGGGCGCGCATCGATCACTGCCTGCACCTCGTCCATCGCCAGCACGAAGCCGAAACGGCCGATGCCGAGCTTGTTGCCAAGGGCCTGACGCAGTGCCTGACCCAGCGCCAGCCCCACATCTTCCACCGTGTGGTGATCGTCGATATGCAGATCGCCGCTGACGTTCAGCTTGAGCTGGAAACCGGCGTGGGTGGCAATTTGATCCAGCATGTGATCAAAGAAGCCGATACCGGTGGCGATCTGGTTGCCGTTGCTCTTGTTGGTGGCAGAGGGGTCCAAGTCAACTGCCACCTGAATGCGGGTTTCCTTGGTGTAACGTTCTACTTCGGCCACTCGTCTTTTTGAGAGCAACTGATCACGGATGGCGAGCCAGTCGTGATCCTGCGGGTGGTAGCGAATACCGCAAATGCCCATGTTCTCGGCAAGCTGCAGATCGGTCTGTCTGTCACCAATCACGAAGGAGTTGGCAAAGTCGATGCGACCGGAGGCGAGATACTCCTTCACCAGCCCGAGGTGGGGTTTGCGGCAGCTGCAGTCGTCGGTGGGGAAATGCGGGCAGATCAGCACCTGTTCCCACTTCACCCCTTGCGATTCAAACAGGTGCATCATCAGGTCATGGGGTGGCTGGAAGTTCTCCAGCGGCAGGCTGGCGGTGCCCAGCCCGTCCTGATTGGTCACCATCACCAGCACGTAGCCGGCGGCCTGCAATTCGCGTAGTACCGGAATGACCATAGGCTCGAAGCGCAGCTTGGCGAGGCTATCCACCTGCTTGTCGGTCACCGGCTCTTCAATCAGGGTGCCGTCGCGGTCGATAAACAAAAACGGGGTCTTCATCGCTACATCCTTGTCTTACAAAGTGGGAGAGGGCAGATCACGCAGTACCGCCAGCACGGCATCCATCTCGCCCTGATAGCCGATGGTGACCCGAATGCTGTTATCAAGGCCCGGCTTGCTGGAGAAATCCCGCAGGATGATGCCGGCGGCCTTCATGGCGGCAAAGACGGCGGCGCCATCCACGAAGCGCACCAGCACGAAGTTGCCCTTGTCCTCGAACACGGCTTTGACGCAGGAAAGTTCGCCGAGCGCGGCCTTGAAGGCGGCTTTTTGCTTGTTGAGCTCCACCACTCGCTCGCGCATCAGTTCCAGTCCCATGGGGGAGAGGGCCTGCGCCGCGATCTGGGCGATGGGTTCGGGGATGGGATAGGGGGCGATCACCTTGGCCAGCATGGCGATCACCTCGGGGCTGGCCAGCGTAAAGCCGCAGCGGATCCCCGCCAGGGCAAAGGCCTTGGAGAGGGTGCGGGTCACCACCAGATTGGGGAAGCGGGCCAGCAGGTCTACCACGGACGCCTCGGGGCAGAACTCGATATAGGCCTCGTCCACCACCACGATGGCGCGATCCCGCGCTTTTTCCAGCAAGGCGATGAGACCGTCGCGCCCCACCAGATCCCCGGTGGGGTTGTTGGGGGAGCAGAGAAACACCAGCTTCACATCGCCAAGGCGATCGGCGATAGCGGGCCAGTCCGGCTGGCGGCTGGCGGTCAGCGGCTGCTCGACGATGCCAACGCCACAGGTTTCGGCGCTGATGGCGTACATGCCGTAGGTAGGCGGGCAGATGAGGATCTGATCTTCACCCGCTTCGCAGAAGGTGCGGATTAGCAGCTCGATGGCCTCGTCGGCGCCGCGGCTCACCAGCACCTGCTCGGGGTTGACCCCGGCGTAGGCGGCATAGCTGTTCACCACCTCGGCGGGCTGGCACTCGGGGTAGCGGTTGAGGCGGCTCCCCTCGATGGTGAAGGGATAGGCCTGTGGCGCCTCGTTGGCGTTGAGCCAGACGTTGCCCTTGCCGCCGATGCGGCGGGCGGATTGATAAGGGGTGAGGGCCCGCACCACGCGGCGCGCCAGATTGGCAATGCTCATGACAAATCCTTCTACTGTGCTGTTGGTTGGGGCGCGGTGGCCAGGGCGTTCAACCTGAGGGTAACGGCATTTTTGTGGCCATCAAGCCCTTCGGCCTGAGCAATGCGCTCGACGATGGGACCAAGGCCGCGAATACCTTCGGCGCTCAGCTCCTGCACCGTGTAACGGCGCTGATAATCGGCGAGGCCAAGGCTCGAGCAGGTGCGGGCATAGCCGTAGGTGGGCAAGGTGTGGTTGGTGCCGCTGGCGTAATCGCCGACCGACTCGGGGGTCCATGCTCCCAGAAAGATGGAACCGGCGTTCTCGAGTTTATCCAGCAGATCGCGCGGGGCTCGGGTCTGCACGATCAGGTGTTCCGGCGCGTAGGCGTTGGAGATGGCACAGGCCTCGGCCAGATCCTCACAGAGGATCACCAGACTGCTGCCGAGCGCCTGCGCGGCGATATCGCGGCGGCTCAGCTTGGCCAGCTGGCTCTTGATTTCCCCTGCGATAGCATCGGCCAGCAGCGGCGAGGTGGTCACCAGCACCACTTGACTGTCGGGGCCGTGCTCGGCCTGGGAGAGCAGATCCGCCGCCACGAAGGCCGGGTTGGCGCTCTCGTCGGCGATCACCAGCACCTCGGAGGGGCCGGCCGGCATGTCGATAGCGGCGCCGCGCCAATCCGTCGAAACCTGCCCCTTGGCTTCGGTCACATAGGCATTGCCCGGGCCAAAGATTTTGTCCACCTTGGGAATGCTCTCGGTGCCGTAAGCCATAGCCGCGATGGCCTGCGCGCCGCCGATGGCGCACACCTTCTCGACGCCGCAGGCGCGGGCGGCAAACAGGATCTCGTCGCTGGCGGGGGACGGGGTGCAGAGCACCACTTCACGGCAACCGGCGATAGCAGCTGGAATGGCCAGCATCATCACGGTGGAGGGGAGCGGCGCGCTGCCCCCCGGTACATAGAGACCAACCCGGCTGATGGGCTGGGTGCGCAGTTCGCACACCACCCCGGGCTGGGTTTCCACCCGCACCACCGGCTGCACTTGGGCGGCGTGGAAGGTGCGAATATTGGCAATCGCCGCTTCGATGGCGTTTTTGATCTCGTCATCCAGCCGCGCGCAGGCGGCTTCAATCTCGGACTCGCTGACGCGCAACTGTTCACGGGGGGCGCGCTCGAAGCGCAGGCTCAGTTCGCGCAGGGCCTCATCGCCACGGCTGCGCACTGCGGCGATGATCTCTTTGACCACGGCGCCGATATCGGCCTCGTCATTGAGGGCGGGCCGGGTCAGCACGTCGGCCTGCTGGGCGGGGGAGAGGGTCTTCCAGATCAGGGTCTGCATGATATCCCTTCCTTATTCCATCATTTTTTCGATGGGCAGTACCAGAATGGAGCTGGCACCGAGGGCCTTGAGCTGCTCCATGGTCTCCCAAAACAGGGTCTCGCTGGAGACAACGTGCAGGGCCACCTGATTGGTGTCACCGGCCAGTTGCATGATGGTGGGGCGCTCGGCGCCCGGCAGCAGATCGGTGATGGCATCGAGCTTGTCTTTGGGGGCGTGCAGCATGATGTACTTGCTCTCGCGGGCTTGCTGCATCCCCTGAATGCGGGGCAGCAGCTTGTCGATGAGCTTCTGCTTGGCATCGGACAAGGGGTTGGGGGCTTGTACCAGCACCGCCTTGGAGCGGTAGATCACCTCCACCTCTTTGAGGCCATTGGCTTCCAGCGTCGCGCCGGTGGAGACCAGATCGCAGATGGCATCGGCCAGGCCCGCACGGGGCGCCACTTCCACCGAGCCGCCCAGCATCACGCTCTTGAAGCCAAGACCCTTTTCGTCAAAGAAGCGCTTGAGCAGTCCCGGATAAGAGGTGGCGATACGCTTGCCCGCCAGACTTTGTGGCCCTGTGTAGGTCACATCTTCCGGCACCGCCAGCGAGAGGCGGCAGCCGCCAAAGTCCAGCTGCTTGAGGGTTTTGACCTCGAACGGCAGTCCCTGTGAGGCGCGAATAAGCTGCACCTCTTCCAGCACGTTCTCGCCGATGATGCCAAGGTCGACCACCCCTTCCATCACCAGCCCCGGGATATCGTCATCGCGCACCCGCAGGATATCGATGGGCATGTTCTCGACATGGGCGATAAGGCGCTGCTCGCGCAGGTTGATCTTGAGGCCGCAGCTCTTGAACAGGGCTTGGGAGTCCTGGCTCAGACGACCGGACTTTTGCATGGCGATACGCAGACGTTGTGTTTCCATTTGCTCGATTTCCTTCTAGTCAAAAACGAAAAAACCCTCGGAAGTGTGTGCTTCCGAGGGTTTATGAATCTTGCGGTCCTTTTGGAAGTCACCAGTTAAGTGTCTTCCAGCAGTCAACCTCCTGAAAGACTAGTCGGGATGATGATGGTGGTGATGAGTCTTCAGGGTGGTGAACTTCATGTAATCAATCCTTTACAAAATAAGATGTCGTAGTTGACGCCTGATTTAAACTACCTGCCTTGACAGAAAATGCAACCCGAAATTGTGATTTGATCGATTAAAGTTGAGAAAACGGTTTTCTGGTCGATAACTAGACAATAACCCCTTGCAGGAGTCGCCATCATGCCCAGCCAGGACCTGTTGTTCCCCATTTTGCCCCGGGCACCCGCTGCGCCCGGCAGCGAAGAGATCAAGCGGGAAGTGAACCAGATCAGCAAGAAGCACCAGCTGCGCAAGACCAGCACGGACAACAGTGACTCCCAGCAGCGCCAGCAGGCGTATAGCACGCCCGCCAAGCGTGATCAGCCAAAGGCGGAAGAAGACGATCACAAACCGGATCCCGACCATCAGATCGATCTGTTCGTCTAGGCAGATTATCTGTCCCGCTTTTGCCGAGCTTTTGGCATAATGGCCGCTTTTGCTGCGGGACGCCCTTTTGACCATCCAGACCCTGTTCAAGCCAGATGGCCCTCTGGCCAGCCATATCGACGGTTTCAAAGCCCGCGCTCCCCAACTGGAGATGGCCGAAGCGGTCGCGCGCGCCATCAAAAGTGGTGGCCGTCTGCTGGTGGAGGCGGGGACCGGTACCGGCAAGACCTACGCCTATCTGGTACCAGCGCTGGAGTCCGGCAAGCGGGTGGTGATCAGCACCGGCTCCAAGAACCTGCAGGAACAGCTCTTCTATCGGGATCTCCCGACCATCACAGGTGCGCTCTCCTACACCCCGCCGGTGGCCCTGCTCAAGGGGCGCAGCAACTATCTCTGCATCGAGCGAATGAACCGGCTGTTGAGTGAATCCCATCTGCAAAAGCCTGAAGTCCTGAACGATCTGGTGAAGGTCAAATCCTGGTCCACCGCCACCGATAACGGCGATGTGGGGGATATTCCGGGACTGCAGGAGAACGCCGAGATCCTCGCCCACGTCACCAGCACCAACGACAATTGCCTTGGTCGCGACTGTCCCTATTACGACGACTGTCATCTGGTGGTGGCCCGACGCCGCGCCATGGATGCCCAGGTGGTGGTGATCAATCATCACCTCTTCTTCGCCGATATGGCGGTGAAAGACACCGGATTTGGCGAGTTGGTGCCAGAAGCGCAAGTCTATGTCTTTGATGAGGCGCATCAGCTGCCGGAGATCGCCACCAACTACTTCGGCAAGTCGGTGGGCAGCCGCACCATCCAGGATCTGGCGCAGGATATCCAGCTGGCCTATCGCGCCGAGGCCCACGATATGGCCCAGCTTGGCAAGGCGGCGGACCGGCTCTCCATCGCCAGTCAGGATCTGCGCCTCGCCTTCGGGGTGGATGGTGGTCGCGGCAATACCCGCGACATGCTGCGCCAATCGCTCTGGGGCCAGGCGTTGGCTCGTCTCAACGACGCCATCGGGCTCTGCTACGAGGTGCTCAAACTCGCGCTCGGCCGTGGCGAGCAGCTCGATCACGCTTTCGAGCGGATCTGCGAGCTGCGCACCCGCCTTGGCGAGGTGCTGGCGGTCAACCAGACCGGTTTCTCCTACTGGTATGACTGCTCGCGACTGCATTTTTCCCTCAATTTGACGCCGCTCTCGGTGGCCGAGCGATTCAGTGCCGAGGTGCAAAAGCCGGAGGTGGCCTGGGTCTTTACCTCTGCCACCCTGACGGTGGATATGCGTTTTGATCACTTCAAGGCTGAGTTGGGGCTGGCGGGCAGCGCCGAGCTTATTCTCGACAGTCCGTTCGACTATGGCGAGCAGGCGCGGCTCTGTGTGCCCCGCTATCTGCCGGAGCCCAACGCCTTTGGTCGCGGCGAGCAGCTGGCCAATCTGATGATCCCGCTTATCAACAAGACGCCGGGAGGCTGTTTCTTCCTCTGCACCAGCCATCAGGTGATGCGTCAGGTAGCCGAGGTGCTGCGCCGGGAGATTGGCCGCACCGTGTTGCTGCAGGGGGAGGACAACAAGCAGCGGCTGCTCAAGGAGTTTGTCGAAAATGGCCGCGCCGTGCTGGTGGCGACCAGCAGCTTTTGGGAGGGGATCGACGTGCGAGGGGCGGCGTTGTCGTGTGTTATCATCGACAAACTGCCGTTTGCCAGCCCGGATGATCCGCTGCTCAAGGCGCGGGTGGATGATTGCAAGCTCAAGGGGGGCGATCCCTTCGCCGAGCTGCAGTTGCCCAAGGCGGTGATTGCACTCAAACAGGGGGTGGGGCGGCTTATTCGTGATCGCAGTGATCACGGCGTGCTGGTGATCTGTGATCCACGGATGGTCAACAAACCCTACGGCGCCACCTTTATCAAGAGTCTGCCCGCCATCCCTCGCACCCGGGAGTTGGGGACGCTGGGGAGCTTTTTCGATCGCACTGAACGCGGTGAATAAGTGTGCCGCCAGATAACAGATTTGAACAACGGGTGAGCATCTCTCGCTTGCCGGTTATGTAATTGACTGATTTTATAGAGATTGGAAAGCATGAACGAGTTGAAGATCCTGGCCGTAGATACCGCCACCGAAGCCTGCTCCGCCGCCTTGCTGGTGGGTGACAAGCTGTTCTCCCGCTGGGAGGAGGCGCCACGGGATCACACCCGAAAAATCCTGCCGATGGTTCAGGCTGTGTTAGACGATGCCGGGATAAGTTTGAGTGACCTCGACGCCATCGCGTTTGGCCGTGGCCCGGGTTCCTTTACTGGCGTGCGGATCGGCATTGGCGTTGCGCAAGGTCTGGCATTTGGTGCGGGTGTGCCGCTGATCGGCATCTCGACCCTGGCTGCCATGGCACAAGGGGCCTATCGACTCGATGGCGCCGAGCAGGTGCTGACCGCCATCGATGCGCGGATGAACGAGGTCTATTTCGGCCGCTATGAGCTGCTCGATGGCCGCATGCAGCTGGTGGGTGACGAGGTGGTGAGCGATCCTGCGGCACTGGTTGACGCCCGTGGCAAGCTGGCGGGTCGAGTGACCTGCGTCGGTACCGGTTTTGAAACCTATGGCGAAATTTTAAGTGGTCTTGCCGATGAGCTGGCGGTGAGTCAGGTACGCTTCCCGGCGGCAGAAGACATGTTGCCGCTGGCCCGCACCGCCTGGCTGGCGGGGGAGGCAGTGCCGGTGGAGCAGGCGACACCGGTCTATTTGCGTGACAAGGTGACCTGGAAAAAACTGCCGGGTCGCGAATAAGGGCAAGAGGTATGTCGCTCTTGCCGCTCATCAGCTGCAACACAAGCGGGTGGCCCCGACGGGCCACGCTGGCAACAGGAGAGTGACATGATGCGTAAGTCCAGAAGCGACATGATGAAACGCACAATGGTGATCGGGGCGCTGGCCCTGCTACTCGGGGCCTGCAGCTCGGTCCCCAAGGAGCTGGCTTATGAACCCGAAAACCAGCTGGTGGCCTATCAACCCGCCCTTGGCGGGATGGAGGGTAAGCCGGCCCGCTGGAGCGGCGTTATCTCGGCGGTGCACAACAAGGCGGATCAGAGCGTCATTGAAGTGGTCTATTTGCCGCTCAAGTCCAACGGCGTGCCGGAGCAGACCGAGCAGAGCCCGGGGCGCTTTCTCGCCATCATGAAGGGCTTTGTCGATCCGACCCTCTATGCCAAAGGGCGCAGCCTGACGGTGCTCGGCACCATAGGTCAACCGGTAGATAGCCAGATTGGCGAGCACAAGTACCGCTTCTCGGTGCTCAATGTGACGGGCAGCAAGCTGTGGCCGCCAGTCAAGGAGGTGGAGGTGCGCTATATGGACCCCTACTTCTACGACCCCTTCTATGATCCCTTCTGGCCGAGACGGCCGCTGCGTCGTTAAGGCTGGCCATGATCAACCCCATGAAGAGCACTCTGCACGAACGTCTGCTCACCCTAGCGGATGGTCGGCAGGTGGCCCTGCTGGAGAACCAATCCGCTGAACATGATCAGCAGGGCAAACCCCTGCTGATCGCCCTGCATGGCTGGCTCGACAACAGTGCCAGCTTCTTGCCGCTGGCGCCGCATCTGGGGGATTTTCACCTCATCTGTGTCGATCTGCCGGGGCACGGCCACTCCGATCACAAAGCCACCTCTTATGTCTTTGTCGACTGGCTCGACGATCTCTACCAGATCGTGCAGGCGGCCGGCTGGTCGCGTTTCACTCTGCTCGGTCACTCCCTCGGGGCGTTGATCGCCTCAGCCTATGCCGGGGTGTTTCCCGAACAGGTGGAGCGGCTGATCATGCTGGAGGGGCTGGGGCCGCTCAGCCAACCCGATGAGGAGGTGCCCGCCCAGCTGCGACGTGCGATTTTAAACCGCAGTCGTACCCGGGAACGCAGTACCAACGGTTTTGCCTCGGTTGATGAAGCCGTAGCCGCCCGTTGCAAAGTGGCGGATATCACGTCGCAGGCGGCGCGCCTGATTTGTGAACGGCAGCTTGAAGAGCGGGCAGGGCGCTGGTACTGGCGCAGCGATCCCCGTTTGCGGGATCTTTCGCCCCTTAGGATGAGCGAAGGGCAAGCCCGGGCACTGATGGCGGCGATCCGCTGTCCGGTGCTGTTTATTCAGGGGGAGCAGGGCTTTGCTGCGCTGGAAGCCCAATGGCAGTCCCGTCAGGATGCCGTCCAGCAGATCGAGCGGGTCATATTGGGTGGAAACCACCATTTTCACATGGAAAATTCGGTTGATACGGCCGTTTGTATCGTAAAGTTTTGTCAAGTTCGGTAGAATCGCCAGCTTTCAATAATTCCATGTTTGTTTTCTCCCTCACATTTTTCTGTTGTTAATTTGCTGTTAATTGATGTTGCGCTGTGTAAATATGGCGGCATTAGAGCATCAGCTTAAAACGATCGATTAAAATGGATGTGAACAGGGACGGAGGCAACACAGTGAGCGCACAGGTGTTAGTTATGCAGGAGAAGTTCGTGGAAAAAGTCTGGCTGAAGCGTTATCCGGAAGGAGTTCCCGCCGAGATCAATCCAGACCAGTACGGCTCCCTGGTTGAGATGTTCGAATCCTCGGTGACCCAGTTTGCTGACCAGCCCGCCTTCGTCAACATGGGGCAAACCATCACCTATCGCCGCCTGGAAGAGCAGTCCCGCGCCTTTGCTGCCTATCTGCAAAACGAGCTGAAGCTGGAGAAGGGGGATCGGGTCGCGGTGATGATGCCGAACCTGCTGCAATACCCCATCGCCGTGTTCGGCATCCTGCGCGCCGGCATGATAGTGGTCAACGTCAACCCGCTCTATACCCCGCGCGAGCTGGAGCATCAGCTTAAAGACTCCGGTGCCAAGGCCATCGTTATCGTCTCCAACTTTGCCCATACCCTGGAAAAAGTGGTCTACGACACCCCGATCAAGCACGTTATTCTGACCCGGATGGGGGACAACCTGGGGCTGGCCAAGGGCACCCTGGTCAACTTCGTGGTCAAGTACGTCAAGAAACTGGTGCCGAAATATAATCTGCCCGACGCCACCACCATGCGTCAGGCCCTCTCCAAGGGGCGTTTCCTGCAGTACATCAAGCCGGAGATCACCAATGACGATCTCGCCTTCCTGCAGTACACCGGTGGCACCACCGGCCTTTCCAAAGGGGCCATGCTGACCCATCGCAACATGATTGCCAACGTCGAGCAGTGCCTCGGCGTCTATGGCCCCATGCTGGAGCGCGGCAAGGAGTTCGTGGTCACCGCATTGCCGCTCTATCACGTCTTTGCACTTACCGTTAACTGCCTGCTCTTTATGCGCATCGGCGGTTATAACTTGCTGATCAGCAACCCGCGCGATATCCCGGGCTTTGTCAAAGAGATCAAGAAGTACCCCTTCACCTGCATTACCGGGGTCAACACCCTGTTCAATGCGCTGGTCAACAACGAAGAGTTTCAGGGGATCGCCTTTGACAAGCTCAAGCTGACCATCGGCGGCGGCATGGCGGTGCAGCGCGCGGTTGCGGAGAAGTGGAAGACACTTACCGATACCCCGTTGCTGGAAGGCTATGGCCTGACCGAGTGTTCGCCACTGGTGAGTGTCTGCCCCTACGATCTGACCGACTACAACGGCTCCATCGGTCTGCCGGTCTGCTCCACCGAGATCCGTCTGGTGGATGACAACGGCCAGGTGGTTCACGCCCTCGGCACCCCGGGCGAGATGCAGGTGCGTGGCCCGCAGGTGATGGTGGGCTACTGGCAGCGCCCCGAGGCGACCGCCGAAGTAATGCAGGATGGCTGGCTCTGTACCGGTGATATCGCCGTGTGCGACGAGCAGGGCTTCTTCAAGATCGTTGACCGCAAGAAGGACATGATCCTGGTCTCCGGTTTCAACGTCTATCCGAACGAGATCGAAGATGTCGTTGCGCTGCACCCGAAAGTGCTGGAAGTGGCCGCCGTCGGCGTACCGCACAAGGTCTCCGGCGAGTTGGTGAAGATCTTTGTGGTCAAGAAAGATGCAAAATTGCAGGAGGACGAGATTATTGCCCACTGCCGCAAACATCTGACTGCCTATAAGGTGCCGAAACTGGTAGAATTTCGCGACGAACTTCCCAAGACCAATGTGGGCAAGATCCTGCGCCGCGTACTGCGCGACGAGGAGATTGCCAAGCAATAACCGGACTGCGGCTGCAGAACCCTCTGCAAACCAGCACCGTCGTTATGCAAAACCGTGGGTCATCCCACGGTTTTTTCTTTTTGGCCCTGATCAACCGCGCAGGCACAGATGCACTATCAACTTATCACTCAGCAAGCCGACTTTGAGCACTATCTCGCTTCTCTGGCCGACGTTCCCCTGGCTATCGATACTGAATTCGTTCGCACCCGTACCTACTATCCCCAGCTTGGCCTGTTCCAGATCTATGATGGCGAGCATCTGGCACTGCTGGATCCGCTGACCCTGGATCTCTCCGCCCTCTGGCAGCGACTGGGCAGGGCAGGGCAGATCGCCATCCTGCACGCCTCTGGCGAAGATCTGGAGCTTATCCAGCATCAGGCGGGCCACCTGCCCAACCAGATGCACGACACCCAGCTGGCTACCGCCTTCCTCGGTTACGGCGTCTCGGTCGGTTTTGGTGCGCTGGTGAACGAATTCCTCGGGGTCGAGCTGGAAAAAGATCAGGCGCGTACCGACTGGTTGGCCCGTCCCTTGACCTCCCGCCAGCTCGAATACGCGGCGGCGGATGTGTTCTACCTGATGCCGCTCTACGAGAAGGTGATGGCCAAACTGCGGGAAAGCGGCAAGTTTGCCTGGTTCGAGCAGGAGTGTCAGAACCACTCCGCCCGCAAGACCCAGGGTAGTGATCCCCGTCAGGCTTATCTTGAAATCGTCAACGCCTGGCAACTGGGTCGCCGCGAGCTCGCCATCCTGCGTGAGCTGGCCGCCTGGCGCCAGCAAGAGGCGGTGCGCCGCGATCTGGCCCTCAACTTCGTAGTCAAGGAGCTGCACCTGTTTAAGGTGGCGGAGCGTCGTCCGACCTCCATGCGGGATCTGAACGAGTTGGGGCTGGCCCCCATCGAGATCAAGATCCATGGCAAGCGGATGCTCGATATCGTCGCCCGTGCCCAGCAGAGCGATCCTGACAGCTGGCCCGAGCCGATCCGCCGGCTGGTGGACTTCCCCCAGTACAAGGCCGAGCTCAAGCGCATCAAGGCCATGGTGGAAGAGAAGGCCAAAGCCAGCAATATTCCGCCCGAGCTGATTGCCAGCAAGAAGATCATTCACCAGTACTTCACCTGGAGCTGGCGGATGAACGACGAAGAGCGGGCCCGCAGCGACAAGCCGATGCTGCTGCAAGGGTGGCGTCATGAGCTGGTCGGTCACCTGCTGGCACAATAAGCCACCAGAGTGTTGCACCGATAAATCAATCCTCACCCCAGGGTGGGGATTTTTTATTGGACGAAAGCTAGAAATGGGTTCGCCGATCGAGAGGGGAATTGCGGTACCATATTCCAGTCAAGCCGCCGTATCTACTGGATAGGAAACAGGAAAATGCAATTTATCCCCAATGGCCCAGATATTCCCAACGAGTTGCTGTATGCCTCATGAAGAGGGACGTGTTGTTTTTTTCTGTGGTGCAGGGATTTCTTATCCTGCGGGCTTATGTGGTTTTCAAACCTTAGTGAAAAAGATTTATGAGCACTTAGGTACCTCATGTTCAGAAATTGAGCGTGCGGCTTTTAAGAAGCATCAATTTGATACCACGCTTGGTCTTTTGGAGCAGCGTATAGTAGGTGGTCGGTTAGCTGTTCGTCGCGCTCTAGCGGATGCATTGAAACCAAACCTTCGCCTAGGGAAGGTGCGAACAAGTCCCTGATGTGAGATCATGAGTCCCACTTGGCATCAGGGATAAGGTTCAGCATGAGTCACC
>NZ_MQSY01000066.1:0-24670 GCF_001921245.1 Aeromonas sp. YN13HZO-058
ACGGGAGGGGCGTGAATATCAAAGCGTGTTTGCATGAGGCGCTGGGGCACCCCATGCAACACGTAATTGGGACATAGCCTAAAAAAACCGGCGCCAAGGCGCCGGTTCTTCACGCAGAGTGCGACCCGATTACAGGGAGTCAGCATTCTCGGACAGGTACTTGGCAACGCCATCCGGAGAGGCTTGCATACCTTTTTTGCCTTTTTCCCACTGAGCCGGGCACACTTCGCCGTGCTCTTCGTGGAATTGCAGGGCATCGACCATGCGCAGCATCTCATCGATGTTGCGGCCCAGCGGCAGATCGTTGACAACCTGATGACGAACGACACCGTTCTTGTCGATCAGGAAGGAGCCACGGAACGCCACACCAGCTTCCGGATGTTCAACGTCATAGGCTTTGCAGATTTCGTGTTTCACGTCGGCGATCAGCGGGTACTTGACCTGACCGATACCGCCATCTTCCACTTTGGTATTGCGCCATGCGTTGTGGGAGAACTGGGAATCGATGGAAACACCGATCACTTCCACGCCACGCTTCTGGAACTCTTCATAACGGTGATCGAAGGCAATCAGCTCGGACGGGCAGACGAAGGTGAAATCGAGCGGATAGAAGAAGACAACGGCAGCTTTGCCTTTGATGTGGGATGACAGGTTGAATGAATCAACGATCTCGCCATTACCCAGAACAGCAGCGGCGGTAAAATCGGGTGCGGGACGGCCTACCAATACCATATTCAATTCCTCTTTATGTGAAGTGAACAATCCGGTGAGGATTGGGCTACCTAGAGCCAAGTCCATCTAATTCAAGCGACAAACTATAGACCCGGTGGTAGATTAGTTAAATCAAATTAAATAGATAGCATTAATCGGGTTTTTCTATGCAACGTTGGCCCAGCCTCAAACAGCTGCAATATCTGGTCGCTCTCGATGAGCACAAGAACTTCAACCGCGCCGCCAAGGCCTGTCATGTCAGCCAGTCGACCCTGAGTACCGGGATCCAGACGCTGGAGGATATGATGAACCTGCAACTGGTGGAGCGGGACCACAAGAGCTTCATTATGACCCCGGTCGGCATGGAAATCGTCGAGCGCGCTCGCAATTTGCTCTCCGATGCGCGGGACCTGATGGAGCTCGGGCAACATCAGGGTGGCGTCATGCAGGGGACGGTACGTTTGGGCTGCATTCCCACCATCGCCCCCTTCCTGCTGAGCAAGCTGCTGAAAGAGTGCAGCAAGACCTATCCTGACCTCGAATTGTTGCTGCGTGAAGACACCACCAGCAATCTGCTCAAGCAGCTGGAACAGGGTCAGCTCGATCTGCTGATCCTCGCCCTGCCCATCGAGATCGGTGGATTTCACTGCAAGACCGTCGGTCAGGATCCGTTCCACATGGTGATGCCCGCCAGCATGGCGGCCGGTCTGCATACCCCGTTCGACTACAAGGAGCTGCCCAACCAGAGCATCTTCCTGCTGGAGCGGGAGCACTGCCTCACCGAACATGCGGTGAGCGCCTGTCGCCTGCGGGACAAGAGCAAGATCAACCCGTTCGCCGCCACCAGCCTGCACACCCTGGTGCAGATGGTGGAAGCGGGTCTCGGCACCACCTTCCTTCCGCAGATGGCCATCGATGCCGGCATTCTTGCCAACTCCGATCTGGTGGCCATCCCGCTGCCGGGAGAGACCCCCTATCGCGAGATCGGTCTGGTCTGGCGCCCCAGTACCACCCGGGTGCAGACCTTCTACAAGCTGGCCGAGCTGCTGACCCCGCTGGTCAGCCACTGCGAGTGACAGCAAGCGCCAGCCCCCGGGCTGGCGTTTTTCAATCCCCCGCCACATTTTTCCCTCCAGAGACTAGGTATGAAGCCAGATCCCTGTTTATGATGGAAAAGTTGTCGCGCCAGCGCCTGTAGCCAAAACGGTGTGGCAGAAACTGGCGCGCGATGAATGTCTCGTTTGATAGATCCGTCCGTGGAGAGAGCCCCGATGTATCGCACGCTGCTGCTATCCCTGCTGACTCTGTTGCTGGCCGCCTGCTCCAGCACGCCGGAGCCGCCTCCGGCCCCCCGGCAGAGCAGTGCCTTTGATGGCTTCTACCAGCAGTGGCGCGGCGTCCCTTACCGGATGGGTGGCGCCAGCCGCGCCGGGCTCGACTGCTCCGCCTTCACCCAGCTAGCCTACAACCAGGTGCTGGGCTTCAACCTGCCAAGAACCACCGAATCCCAGGCCAGCATCGGCAAACCGGTGGATCGCTACCGGCTGCAACACGGGGATCTGGTCTTCTTCAAAACCGGCTGGCAGCAGTACCATGTGGGGGTCTACACCGGTGCCGGCGAGTTTATCCACGCCTCCACCAGCAAGGGGGTGATCCGCTCGCGCCTCGACAACGTCTACTGGAACAGCCGCTACTGGCAGGCGCGTCGGGTGACCCAGTAACGGCTCACACGCCTGCTCGCGGTACAAGTTGCGTGCCGACTCCCTCCGTCAATCCCTGTCGTTATGTCGGGATACTCAGCTCACGCTTATAACTCAATTGGCCCCAAAGCCTGCATATCACACCATTTTGTGATAAGGTGGTGGCCAATTTTTAACACTTTCGCTGTTTTCTCATACGCTCTTTGTCCTGATTGACAACAAGCGAGGCGATAACAAGCAGCGCGCGGCGAAGGTGGAGTGTGGTGCAACACTGCCGGACGGGTGGCCCACAGCAGCAGTATCAAGGGTTAAATAGATAAGGAGATCTGCAATGAAACAGTATCAAAGCTGGCTGGGACAATACCTGATGAGTCGCCGTGACGGTGACCACGCCATGGCATGCGAGATGGCGAGTTCCATCTGCGAGTTCTGGCAGCAACAGGGTGATGAAAACGAACTGGACAAGTGGCAGCAGATTTACCAGAACCATCTGGAAAAGACCACCTGATCCCGACCGTTGCCTTGCTGCCAGCCATCCGGTGTTGGCAGCAAGGCCACTCGCGACCAACCACCATCAGCCAACCCCTCTCCCCCAATTTTCCCGCCATGTTAAACCGCAACCCCCGTTAACTCGCACTTTACCATCTTCATGTTGCTCTTGCGCACCGGCCTCTGTTCATTCCATCTCGGCTGCCATCCCCTGTGCCCAGTCGATAAAGGCCTGGATCTTGGGGCACTCACGGTTGGGCAGGGTCGCCATGTAATAACGCTGCTCGCACTTGACCTCCAGCCCGGCAAAAGGGGCCACCAGCTCGTTGCGCGCCAGCCGCTTGCTCACCAGATTCTTGCGCCCCATGGCGATACCGGCGTGATTCATGGCGGCGATAATGGCGAGATCAGAGCGATCAAAGCCCATGCTCAGCTGACATGCCTCCAGGCTGACCCCGGCATGGCGAGCCCAGCAACTCCACTCGTCGGTATTCGAGTCAAATCCCCACGCCTGCCGATCATGGAGCAGACGACACCGGGACAAGTTGGCGGGATTACCGATAAGCCCGTGCTGCTCGGCATATTCCGGGCTGCAGACCGGCAACATGTACTCATCCATCAGCGGGTGGATGGCGAGCCGATCCGGGCTCTTCTCATCGAAATAGAGGGTCAAATCGATGCCATAACCGTGCAGGTTGATGTTCTCGTTTCCGGTAATGATATTGAGCTCGATCTGCGGATGCAGGCGGGAGAAGTCCGCCAGCCTGGGCACCAGCCAGCACTGGGCGATGGAGGGGCGAGAATAGATGGTCAGAGTGCCGGAGAGCTCCTGATTCTTGATCTCCAGGATCTCCTGATTGATGAACTCCAGCGAGGATTTGAGCGCCCAGAACACCCGCTGCCCCTCCGCCGTCAGTACCACCTTGCGGTGAAAGCGCTCAAACAGCTTAAACCCCAGCTCCTCTTCCAGCGCACTGATCCTGTGGCTCACGGCACTGGGGCTCAACGACTGTTCATCGGCCGCCATCGCAAACGATCCGTAGCGGGCGGCCGCCTCGAAGGTATGCAACTTGGCCAGCTGGTAGCCGCTCAGCAGCTTGTTGCGCGATATGTAATTATCCCCGTTATACATTCATCCCCCTCTTCGCAATGGCCGTCGATGATACACCCGAAGACCCGCCTTCAGGGTGATCAGGGAAGAACCAAAAAATGTAGTTTCGAGAAAATGTGATGAATGTGGCGAATTAGCATCATCTCACTTCACCCAAGATCCGAATTTCATCATTTGTCAGCGACCCGCCATTTTCATTCAATAGCGCATAAACAATCACACATAACAGATGTCGAGGCGCAGTATGAGTTCAGAATTGTGGGTCATCGCAACATTGCTAAGCAGCATCATTCTTATCGTGGTTACCATAGTGAAGGGCAAGGTACACCCTTTCCTCGCCCTGCTGCTGGCAAGCTTCTATGTCGGCACCATGATGGGGATGAACCCTCTCAAGATGGTCAGTGCCATGGAAGAGGGCATTGGTGGCACCCTGGGCTTTCTCGCTGCCGTCATCGGCCTTGGCACCATACTCGGCAAAATGATGGAAGTATCTGGCGCGGCGGAGCGCATCGGTCTCGCCCTGCAGCAATGCCGCTGGCTCTCGCCCCAGGTCATCATGGTACTGGTGGGTCTGGTGTGCGGCATCACCCTGTTTGTCGAAGTGGGGGTAGTGCTGCTCATTCCGCTCGCCTTCTCCATCGCCCGTAAAACCAGAACCTCGCTGCTGACCCTGGCCATTCCGCTCTGCACCGCCCTGATGGCCGTGCACTGCATCGTGCCGCCTCACCCTGCCGCCCTCTATGTCACCAATCAGCTGGGTGCCGATATCGGTTCCGTCATCGTCTATGGCCTCGCGGTCGGGCTGTTTGCCTCGCTGGTGGGCGGCCCGCTGTTCCTGAAACTGCTGGGCAAACGGGTACCATTCAAGGAGGTGCCCGCCGCCTTTGCCGACATCAAGGCCCGCGATGAGGCAACTCTCCCGACCTTAAGCGCCTCACTCTTCACTGTGCTGCTGCCCATCCTGTTGATGCTGGCCAAGACAGTCGCCGAGCTCAACATGGATCACGCAAGCCACCTCTATGTTGTGCTGGAGTTTATCGGCAACCCCATCACCGCCATGTTTATCGCCGCCTTCACCGCCTACTACGTGCTGGGGATCCGCCAGCAGATGAAGATGGAAGGGCTGCTCAACAAGACCGAGGAGTGCTTCTCCTCCATCGCCAACATTCTGCTCATCATCGGGGCGGGGGGCGCCTTCAACGGCGTACTCAAGGCAAGCGGTCTGGGCGATAGCCTGGCCACCATCCTCTCCCAGCTGGATATGCACCCCATTCTGCTGGCCTGGCTGGTCGCCATCGTGCTGCACGCTGCCGTGGGCTCCGCCACCGTGGCCATGATGGGCGCCACCGCTATCGTCTCCCCCATCATGGTGCACTACCCGAACATCAGCCCGGAGATCATGACGCTCGCCATCGGCTCCGGCGCCATCGGCTGCACCATGGTGACCGACTCCCTGTTCTGGCTGGTCAAGCAATACTGCGGTGCCACCCTGAACGAAACGCTCAAGTACTACACCACCGCCACCTTTGTTGCCTCCCTGATGGCACTGGCCGGTACTTTCCTGCTCTCCTATATCGTGTAACAAGACCGAGAACCCTATGAAAAACATCGACGTACAACAGCTCACCAACCAATTCCCGCTGGTGCAATCCCTGATTGATCTCGAGCAGGTCAGCTGGTTCAACCCCAACGCCACCACCCTGGCAGTCGGTCTGCCCTATGTCGGGCTCGATAACCACAATGTGGCGGATGCCTCCGCCCGTCTGGCACGCTTTGCCCCCTACATGTGCGAAGCCTTCCCGGAGACCCGTGCCAGCAACGGCATTCTGGAGTCAGAGATTGCGGCAATCCCGGCGATGCAACGCACCCTCAATGAGCGTTACGGCGTTGAGGTCACCGGCAGGCTGCTGCTGAAAAAAGACAGTCACCTGCCCATCTCCGGCTCCATCAAGGCCCGTGGCGGTATCTACGAGGTACTGACTCACGCCGAACAACTGGCGATCAAGGCCGGACTGCTCTGCGAAGAAGATGACTATCGCAAACTGTTCACGGACGAGTTTCGCCAGTTCTTCAGCCAGTACAGCATTGCAGTGGGCTCTACCGGCAACCTCGGCATGTCCATCGGCATCATGAGCGCCAAGCTCGGTTTTACCGTCACCGTCCACATGTCTGCCGATGCGCGGGAGTGGAAGAAACGCAAGCTGCGCGAGCACGGGGTGATCGTGGTCGAATATGCCGAAGATTACGGGGTGGCGGTGGAACAGGGGCGCAAAGAGGCCGAACGCGACCCCAACTGCTTCTTTATCGACGACGAGAACTCCCGCACCCTGTTCCTCGGCTACTCGGTCGCGGGCGAGCGGGTGAAAAAACAGTTCGACGAGCTGGGCATCAAGGTGGATGCCGAGCACCCGCTGTTCGTCTATCTGCCCTGCGGTGTCGGCGGCGGCCCGGGCGGCGTGGCCTTTGGCCTCAAGCTCGCGTTCGGGGATAACGTTCACTGCTTCTTCGCAGAACCCACCCACTCCCCTTGCATGTTGCTGGGGGTCCACACCGGGCTGCACGATGCCATTGCAGTGCAGGATCTGGGTATCGACAACCTCACCGCCGCCGATGGCCTCGCGGTAGGGCGTGCCTCCGGTTTCGTCGGCCGCGCGATGGAGCGGCTGCTCGATGGCTTCTACACCCTGAGCGATCAGGAGATGTATGACCTACTGGGGCTGCTAGCGCGCGATGAGCAGATCAAACTCGAACCTTCCGCCCTGGCGGGTATGGCAGGCCCGTGGCGCGTGGCGGCCAACCCGGAGTGGCAGGCGCGTGGTTTCGATGCGATCACCATGGCACAGGCCACCCATCTGGTATGGGCCACCGGTGGTGGCATGGTGCCCGCCGAGGAGATGGCCAAATACCTGGCCAGCGCCAAGATCTAGGCTGTTTCGCCACATTTATCTGCAAACAAACCCGCCATCACGGCGGGTTTTCTGTTTTGGGAACAAGGGGATGGGGCCGATCCATTGCAATCCGTGGCGACAATTCCCCCAAGTTGCTCAGTTTGTGCTAAAATGGCGCTCGTTTTTTGACATCTCGCGTCACGTTCGCCGCCAGATTGCCCATCGGGCACTCTGCCCGGGTCGTGACTCTGCACCATCATGTCTGGTGATGTCACCCCTCATGGCGAGCCATCCGGTTCCCATCAGAGAGGACACCATCAAGGGCACATGAGATAAGGAGATCGGGTAATGAAACAATATCAAGGCTGGCTGGGTGATTATCTGATGAGTCGCCGTGACGGAGATCACGCGATGGCTTCGGAACTTGCCAACACCATTTGCGCCTTCTGGAAGGCACAGGGTGATGAAGCAGAAACCAGCAAATGGCAGCAACGCTACCAGCAACACGTAGAGCAGGCGCAATAAGCCCCTTCGCTCTTCACCGATAAAAAAACCGGCGCTCATGGCGCCGGTTTTGCATTTCTGACCCTCAACCGATCATTACATCTGATCGATCATGTCCTGGGCGAACTGGGAACAGGAGCGCAGGGTGGCACCTTCCATCAGACGCTCGAAGTCATAGGTGACGGTCTTGTTGGCGATGGCCGCTTCCATCCCCTTGATGATGAGATCGGCCGCTTCGACCCAGCCCATGTGGCGCAGCATCATCTCGGCGGAGAGGATCAGCGAACCCGGGTTGACCTTGTCCTGACCGGCATATTTCGGTGCAGTACCGTGGGTCGCTTCGAACAGCGCCACGCCGTCACCGATGTTGGCGCCCGGTGCAATACCGATACCGCCTACCTGAGCGGCCAGCGCATCGGAGATGTAGTCGCCGTTGAGGTTCATACAGGCGATGACGTCATACTCGGCCGGACGCAGCAGGATCTGCTGCAGGAAGGCGTCGGCGATGACATCCTTGACCACGATAGTCTTGCCGGTTTTCGGGTTCTTGAAGGAGCACCAGGGGCCGCCGTCGATCAGCTGGGCACCGTACTCGTTCTGGGCCAGAGCATAACCCCAATCCTTGAAGGCACCTTCGGTGAACTTCATGATGTTGCCCTTGTGCACCAGGGTCACGGAGTCGCGATCATTGTCGATGGCATACTCGATGGCGGCACGCACCAGACGCTCGGTACCGGCCTTGGACATCGGCTTGATACCGATGCCGCAGGACTCGGGGAAGCGGATCTTCTTCACGCCCATCTCGTTTTGCAGGAAGGCGATCACCTTGTTCGCTTCGGCGCTGTCGGCCTTCCACTCGATACCGGCGTAGATGTCTTCGGCGTTCTCGCGGAAGATCACCATGTCAGTCAGATCCGGACGCTTGACCGGGCTCGGGGTCCCTTCGTAGTAACGAACCGGACGCAGGCAGATGTAGAGATCCAGCTCCTGACGCAGGGCCACGTTGAGGGAGCGAATACCGCCACCGACCGGCGTGGTCAGCGGGCCCTTGATGGCCACGCAATATTCACGAATGAAATCCAGGGTTTCGGCCGGCAGCCAGGCACCTTCGCCATAGATATGAGTCGATTTCTCGCCGGTATAGATCTCCATCCAGGCGATCTTGCGCTCGCCCTTGTAGGCTTTCTCGACCGCAGCATTCACCACATTCAACATGGCCGGGGTTACATCAACACCGATGCCATCCCCTTCGATAAACGGAATGATCGGATGGTTGGGAACCTGCAGCTTGCCGTTGGCATCGACTGTGATTTTCTGACCCTGGGTCGGGATTACTACTTTGCTTTCCATCGGCATCTCCTAACTTCCGTTTGTTATCAACTTGTTTGTTGCGCGCGGCCATCTTAGCCCATTCATTTTCATAATAAAACGACAAGAAAGCATGTCAGACCAAAGAGGTAGCCACCCGCCAGTGCGCCGTCACCACGCCTCCCCGACCCCGCCCCGTTATCCCTCCAGCTCGCTAGCCGCCGCCTGCGGCTGACTCAGGGATCGGTACTGGGAAGGGGTCAGGCCGGTCTTCTGTTTGAACACCCGGCAGAAGTAGTTCACGTCGGTAAACCCGCAGCGATTGGCGACCTCTTCGAGGCGGAAGCGATACTTTTTCAGCATGAACTTGGCCCGCTCCAGCCGTACCCAGCTGATGTAGTCCGCCAGCCGCATGTGCCCCTGCTGGCGGAACAAGCGGGAGAGGTGGCTGGGGGAGAGATTGAAGCGGGCGGCGATGCATTCGCGACTGATGGGGCGGTGAAAGTTTTCCTGAATGTAGATGCAGATGCCGTGGAAGAGATCGGAGCCGCGAGGACGACCGCTCTCCGACTCCACCAGCAACTGCCGTGAGTAACTGAGCAGCGCCTGCAGCAGGTAATTGTCCATCGGCGCCCTTATCGGCTCCTGCGCCAGGGTATTAAGAGAAAGCAGGATATGATCGAGCGCCCGTCCGGCACCAGCCTGAATACTGTGCTTCTGCACATCGAAGAAGCCGGTGTCCCCCTTGTGCTTGCTCACCAGACTGAAGCCGATCTGGCGCTTGCCGAATAACAGGCTGAGCACGGAACAATCGTTGTCCCAATCCGGCTTGTTCCAGCCGTTGGGGGGAATGTACATCGCCTCCCGCTGACCCATCTGAACCGACTGTACATCCCCTTCCGGGGACCAGATCTGGTTGAGATAGTGGCCGCTGAAGACCAGCTCGAGACGGGGGAAGTTGACCTGATAACTGAAGCAGGGTGGTACCCCTTTGTCAGAGGCAAACAGCACCTTCTCAAAGCCTTCCCCCTCACTTAGAAAGCCATCCAACAGCTGGGTAAAGATGATACTCATGAATGATCCTGATCAAGATGCAGAGAGCAACCGATTGCGGTGCGCTGCCCCTGCCATGCTATAGTCCGCGCCAGACTGAAATTCCCAAAAAATCGTTCTGATACAAGGAGCCATCCATGAGCTACCCGCCGTTTTTTCTAATGTGCAACCCGATCCAGGATTATGTCTGGGGCAGTCGTGACTCCCTGACCACGCTGTTTGGCATCAAAAATCCCGAAGGCAAACCACAAGCTGAACTGTGGATGGGCGCTCACCCCAATGGCTGCTCCGAAGTGACGCTGGCGGGCGAGAGCGTGAAGCTTTCCAGCCTGATTGACGCCAACCCCGTCGCCATGCTGGGCGAAGCCACCCAGGCGCGCTTCGGCTCACTCCCCTTCCTGTTCAAGGTGCTCTGCGCCGAGCAGGCGCTCTCCATTCAGGTACACCCGAGCAAGGCACAGGCAGAGGCCGGTTTTGCCAAAGAAGAGGCCGCAGGCATCGATATCAAGGCGAGCAACCGCAACTACAAGGATCCGAACCACAAGCCGGAGCTGGTCTTTGCCCTCACCCGCTATCAGGCGATGAACGGCTTTCGCGCCATCCCGGCCATCCTGGCCCTGTTCGATCGCATGGCGCTGCCCGCGCTGGCCGACCTGACCGCGGCGCTTCGCCAATCACAAAATGAAGCGGGCCTGCAGCACTTCTTCCACCAACTGTTGATCCTCAACGGTGAGCGCAAGGACGAGGCGCTGGCTGGCCTGCTGGCCTATGCCGCCGCCCATCAGGATGAAGAGACCTTCGCCACCATCAGCAATCTGGCCAACCAGTACCCGGGGGATGTGGGGCTCTTCTCGCCGCTGCTGCTCAACGTGGTGACGCTTGAGCCGGGTCAGGCGATGTTCCTCGATGCCCAGACCCCCCACGCCTACATTCACGGCACTGGCCTGGAGATCATGGCCAACTCCGACAACGTGCTGCGTGCCGGTCTGACCCCCAAATACATGGATGTGCCGGAGCTGCTGGCCTGTACCCGCTGTGTCGCCAAACCGGACGACCAGATCCTGCTCAGCCCACGCATGGAAGGCACAGTACAGCACTTCGACGTACCGGTACCGGACTTCACCTTCAGCGTGTATGGCGCAGGGGAACATGCCCTCACCACCGGCAATGCCGAGATCCTGTTCGCCATCGATGGGCCCATCACCCTGATTGGCCAGGATGGCGAGCGTCTGACACTGACCATCGGGCAATCTGCTTTTGTGCCCGCCAGCACCGGCGATTATCGCGTGACGGCTGAAGGGCGTTTTGCCCGCGCCAGCAACCGCTGATCCTGCTGAGCCATCGGCTCACTACCGTCTGTTCAAAGGGCCCTTCAGGGCCCTTTTTTCCAGCTCATCTGACCACGTGGGGGCGGGTAGGACTCACAAAATTGCTCATTTAACCCAATACCGAAGAATAACACGTTGACTTATAATGATTAATATCATTTAGCCTCCGTGGTCACGCCACCCTGCGGTTATGCGAGCCAGCTCACACCCTTCCCCACACGTCATAAAAATCCAGTTAATGCCATTTTTTTCCTCTGTCCCCGGATATTAATCACGGAAATAATAGAAATCGTTAATTTACAGGCAGCAGGAAAAACATTTAAGAGCATTTATATATTCCAGATGTGACACAGCTCAGCCACTTATTTCATAAATGTAAGGGGCGACTTTTAAATCAGGCTATGGCTGCCTGTTATTTTCCTGCGCTTTTATTTTTCTGCCTGTATGGCCAGATCGTTTTCACTATCCATGTTATCTGGCTGATATTTTCCCCTGTCACTCTGACTATCCAGTGGCAGCCGGGATAATACATGCAGATGGCCCTCTCATCCGGCAGATATTCATTGGCTGATCCGGCGACTGCATTATCGGTTTTTATACGTTCGATACCCTACTTTCATTAACCTGTGGCGACAAATATGAAACTGAAACGTTCCTTACTTGCGTGTGCCGTACTGGCTGGCCTGGTTGGTATATCCGGCTGTCAAAATGACTCAGATACCGCGGTCGATAACAATAAAGAGTCCAGCGTCTCCCGTTACGTCAATCCGTTTATTGGCACAGGCAATCTGGGTAACACCTATCCCGGCGCCACCACCCCGCATGGCATGGTGCAACTTTCGCCCAACAACGGCGCCAATGGCTGGGAATATATCTCCGGCTATTACTACCACGACAATCGCCTCGCCGGATTTTCTCACACCCACCTCTCGGGGGCCGGAGCCGGAGATCTCAACGATATTCTGGTGATGCCGATCAACTCCCGCTCCAATTTCATGCTGAACGAGGGGTCGGCCTCCCTGAATCTGGAAGCCTCCCGTTACAGCCACAAGGATGAAGAGGCAACCGCGGGCTACTACAAGGTCGATCTGAAAGATTACGGCATCAAGGCCGAGCTGACCGCCTCGGATCGGGTGGGTGTTCATCGCTACACCTTCCCGCAGGATAAAAAGTCGGAAATCGTGGTCAACCTCGGCTTCAAGGTCAACTGGGACTACACCTCCGACTCCTATCTGAAGTGGGACAAAACCAACAACCGGATCGAAGGCCACCGCTTCTCCGACGGCTGGGCCCCCAGCCAGAAAGAGTTCTTCGTGATGGAGTTCGACCAGCCCATCAAAAACATCCGCTTCGCCTACTTCGACAAAGACCAAAACCGCTATCTGGATCTGCCGGAAGGCACCACCGAGATCGGCAACGAGACCCGAGGCAAATATCAGTACGCTCGCGCCTATGTGGAATTTGATACCGCAGATAAGGGCCTGGCCGTCGAGGCCAAGGTGGCCCTCTCCAACGTCGAGATCGGCCGGGATGGCAACGCTGGCGCCTCCCTCAACATGACCGAAGTGGCCAACATGTCGTTTGACGATGTGCGTCAGGCAGCCACCCAAAAATGGGAAGAGGAGCTGGGCAAGATCCGGGTCAGTGGGGATGAGGAGTACAAACAGACCTTCTATACCGCGCTCTACCACACCTATCTGGGCCAGACCATCCACTCCGATCTGGACGGACGTTACCGCCAGGTCCATCAGGGACGCAATGCCTACCCGGATGGCAACACGCCGTGGGGCGAGCAGATCGACACCCTCAAGGAGTCGGTACGCACCGCCGATGCCAACCGGGATGGCAAAGCGGACTTTACCCGTTACGACACCTTCTCCCTGTGGGACACCTACCGCGCAGTACAACCCCTCTCGTCACTGCTGGAGCCGGATCGCCTCGCCGATGTGGTGCTCTCCATGCTCTCCTACGCCGAGGAGGAGTGGATGGACGATCAAGGTAACCTGCGCAAGGGCAGATTGCCGGAGTGGACCTTCAAGGGTAACGAGACCGGCATGATGATGGGCATGCACTCCACCCCGGTGATCCACGATGTGCTCTCCAAAGGCTCGCTGGACCGACGGATGATCGCGCTGGGCTTCAGCGATGCGGAACGTCAGGAGATCAAGGAGCGACTGGTGACGGCCATGATCACCGATGCCCGCGCATCCACCAGCCAGGGGGTCGCCTGGATCAAGGAGTACGAGCAGCAGGGCTATGTGCCTGCCCAGTTGCACGACACGCCGCCGACCAACGACTGGGAATCACACTCTCCCTTCAAGGATGCCTGGACCTCCTCCTACTCGCTGGAGTACTCCATGGATGACTGGGCGATCGCCCAATCGATCAAGGCGGTGTTTGGCGAAAGTGATCCCCGCTATCAGGAGTTTGCCGATCGCTCCAAGAACTGGCAGGCGCAGTTTGACTTTGGCGGCAAGCAGTACAAAGGGTGGTTCAAGGCCCGTGACTACGATGGCAACTTCATCGATGCCGGTTGGGTAGACCCGAAAACTAGCCGGGCAGTGGGCAAGGATTGGCGCCCGGACATGTTCAACTGGTCATTCGCGGAGTCCAACGGCTGGCAATACGCCTTCAGCGTGCAGCATGACATCCACGGTCTGGTCGATCTGATGACCCGTTTCGATCAGACCCGGAACCCTCAGGCCAAACGTGGCGAACTGTTTGCCAAGCGACTGGACGAGTACTGGACCACCTACCCTGATCGCAACGCTGGCGACAACCAGTTCCCGGTATTCAACACCGGTAACGTGGGTCAGCACGTGCAGGGCAACGAGCCGGATATCCATGTGCCCTACCTCTACAACTACGTAGGGCAACCCTGGAAGGGACAGGCGGCCATCGCGGCAGCCACCAACGTCTGCTACAAAAACACCCCTGACGGCATCTGTGGCAACGATGACTTTGGCACTCTCTCTGCCTGGTTCGTGTTCCGGGCACTGGGCTTCTTCCCGGTCAATGCCTCCTCCGGCATCTACGAGATTGGCACCCCGATGTTTGAAACCGCCTCGCTCGATGTGGGCGCTGGCAAGCAGTTCACCGTCACGGCTCAGAACGTCAGCCGCGACAACATCTACATCCAGTCTGCTCGCCTCAATGGCAGCGAGTTCAATCGCAGCTACCTCACCCATGAGGAAATCCTCAGTGGCGGCAAGCTTGAATTCGTGATGGGCGATAGCCCCAACCAGAACTGGGCCAGCCAGCCGGAAGATCTGCCGCCCTCGCAAGGTATCGGCACCTTCCTGCACGAAGGCGACCTGCCTGCCGGCTCCCGTTAATCACCTGTTCGGGGGAGGGTTCCCTCCCCCATCATCACTCAAAAAATGGAATGGCCATGTTCAAGTGCAATCTGCTTTCTCTTGCGGTGATTGCCGCGCTGACCGGTGGCATCGCCGGTTGCAACAGTGAGAGCGAGTCTACCGCCATCGAGAAACCGGTGACCCCGGTTGTCGATCTGTCGCTACTGAAATATGTTGATCCCATGATAGGTACCGCCGCCTCCGGCCACACCTTCCCCGGCGCCACCCGCCCTGCCGGCATGGTGCAGCTCTCGCCGGATACCTTTATTGGCTCCAACACCGATCATGAGAGCGGGCTCAACCCCTGGCACTCCGCCTCCGGCTACTGGGACTCTTCCAATTACCTCACGGGCGAGATCGTCGCGACCGATGTACCGCTCTACGGCTTCTCCCATACCCATCTCTCCGGCACCGGCGCCACCGATCTGGGCGACATTCTGGTACTGCCCTATGCCGAGATGGCTGACGCCCAAATAAACGCCTTTGACAAAACCAATGAGCACGCCAGCGCCGGTTATTACCAAACCAGACTGAACAAGGGGGAGATTGAAGTTGAGCTGACCACCACCAAACGGGTCGGTTTGCACAAGTACACCTTTGCCAAGGGAGCGGATCGCAATGTGAAATTCGATCTGGGCCATACCCTGCTCAACAACAACGGCCAGTCGCTGAAAAACAAAATCGAAGTGGTGGATGAGTACACCCTGCGTGGCCGCAAAACCTCCACTGGCTGGTTTCAGGGCCAGAACCATCAGGGCCAGAACATCTTCTTCTACGCCAAATTCAGCCAACCCGTGGCCAAGGCCATGCTGGGCGAGCAAGACAAGATGCCGACCCGGGAGATGCGCCCCAACAGCGTCTATCAAGGGGATGACCTGACCGCCTACCTCAATTTTGGCCAGGGTGAGCAACCCATCGAGATCCGGGTCGGCATCTCCGCGGTGAGCTGGCAAGGAGCACAGAAGAATCTGGAGGCCGAAACCCCCACCTTTGATTTTGCCAAGGTGAAAGCCGAGGCCGAATATGCCTGGGCCGACAAACTGACCAGGATCCGCGCGGAGGGAGGCACTCAGACCGAGAAGACCAACTTCTACACCGCCCTCTACCACATGATGATCGCCCCCATCGAGCTCTACGATGTGGATGGCAAATATCTTGATATGCAGGGCACCCTGCGCACCCTGCAACCTGGCGATACCCCCAACTACTCCATCTACTCGACCTGGGATACCTTCCGCGCCGTTCACCCCATGTGGACCATCATGGACCCGCCACAGGCGACCCTGTATGCCAAGGACCTGATCCGCAAATCCAACGTGGAGTTTGGCCTGCTGCCCAAGTGGGAAGGCCACGGCTCGGAAACCGGCACCATGATCGGCTACCCCTCGGCGGCCATCCTCGCCGATGCGGTGACCAAGGGGCTGATCGATGCCGAGGAGGCGCTGCAAGCCTCGGTCAAATCGGCTCACTACCGGCCTGCCGATTACCCGCAAATCCATGACGACATTCTGAGCTCGCTGATGGCCGGTCAGCTTAGCTATCACGAAAAAGAGCAGTGCGTCCGTTATCCCAACTGGAACTCGGTCTCCTACTCGCTGGAGTTCTCTTTCTACGACTGGACCATCGCCGAGATGGCGAAAGCCGCGGGCGACATGACCACCTATCAAGAGTTCAAGGCGCGCTCCTACAACTCGCTAAAGCATTGGGATGCCCAGGCTGGCAATGCCGATGGCAAGGGCTTCTTCGTGCCGACCGAGCTGAAAAATGGCGACCCGTGCGCCCTGAAATACGCGCCAGCCGATTTCGATCCCTACAAGTCAGATGCCTTCTACTACACCGAGGGCAACGCCTGGCAGTGGCAGTGGTCATTCATGCAGGATCTCGACAAGCTGACCGAGATCATGGGCGGCCAGCAGGGGCTGAACGACAAGCTCAACAACCTGTTCAACGCCGACCCCAACGGGGGCGAAGCACATCAGGACATGACGGGTTATATCGGGCAGTACATCCACGGCAACGAGCCCTCCCACCACGTCATCTATCTCTACAACCGCACCGCCCAGCCCTGGAAAGCGCAGGAGTACCTCGACCGGGTCTACAAGGAGTTCTACAAAAACAGCCCGGATGGCCTGATCGGCAATGAAGACGTCGGGCAGATGTCGGCCTGGTACATCATGAGCGCCATGGGCTTTTATCAAATCTCCCCGGGCGACCCGACCTACACCATCGGTCGTCCCATCTTTGACAAGGTCACCATCAATCTGCCCAACGGCCAGTTCAAGGTGGTGGCGCAGAACAACAGCCCGGACAACCTCTATGTCAAAGAGGTCACCATCAATGGCAAGCCACTCAACCAGTACAACACCTTCGCCCACAGCGAGATCCGTCCCGGTGGTGAACTGCGCTTTGTGATGACCAACCAGCAACCGACCCCGTAACTCTACAAGCGGCAAGCCACCCGGCTTGCCGCGTTTTCATATCCGGAATTGAGGAACAACGATGTTCAAACCCCACAAGCTGGCCATCATGGTGACCGCCCTGCTTGGCCTCTATGGCTGCAACACAAACGATGAGACCACTGACAACGGCCGCCCCGACAATGCCCTGCAGGTGCTGCAATATGTCGATCCGCTGATCGGCACCGATGGGCTGGGCAATGTCAATCCGGCCCCCGTCATGCCGGAGGGGATGATCCAGCCGGGCCCGGATAGCTGGAACCAAGCCAACTGGAATGGCAAGGGCTCCCCATCCGACTATCACCACCATCTGGCCAAGCTTTCCGGCTTCAGCAGCACCCATATCTCGGGGGCTGGCAAGGGCGATCTCAATGACTTCGCCTTCTTGCCCTTCACCGGCAGCAATACCGACCCGGTCACCATCAACAAGCCGAGCGAGCTGTCGGAGGTGGGCTATTACAAGGCCGATCTGGTAGAGACCGGCATCCAGGCCGAACTCACTGCCACCCAGCGTGTTGCCTTTCACCGTTACAGCTATCCGGCGGGTGAAGATCGCAAAGTCCAGCTCGATCAGCAGCACGAGCTGCTGGAGCAATACGGCAACCACTCCCGCAACATTTACTTCAAGCGGGTCAGCGACAACGCCATTGCCGGAGCCAGAACCAGCAACGAGTGGGGGCAGTGGCAAACGGTCTTTTTCTACGCCGAGTTTTCCGAACCCTTCGTGGAGCAGACCCTCTATGTCGATGGCAAACTGAGCAGCGACACCGAGGTGGGTCTGGCCGATTACATCGGATATGGCGAAACCAGACCCCGGGTGCGGGATGTGGTGACCCAGCTCAACTTTGCCAAAGGGGATCAGCCCATCACCATGAAGATGGCCATCTCGGGCACCGGCATAGAGGGGGCCATGGCCAACCTGCGCGCCGATGAACATGGCTACCGCTTCGATCAGGTGGTGCAGGAGAACAAGCAGGCATGGGCAAAAGTGCTCAATAAATTCACCCTGGAGGGTGGCAGCGATGCCGACAAGACGATGTTTTATACCTCGCTCTATCGCACCTACATCGCCCCCTTCGTCTATCAGGATGTGGATGGTCAATATCGCGGAATGGATGGCAAGGTGCATCAGGCCAAGCCGGGCTTTACCAACTATTCGGTCTACTCCATGTGGGACACCTTCCGCGCCGCCCACCCATTGAAGACCATCATCGAAAAAGAGCGCGCCATCGACTATGTGCACGACCTGCTCAACAAATATAAAACCGGCGGCATCATGCCCAAGTGGGAGCTGCACTCCGACTATACCGGCGAGATGGTCGGCTATCCGGCGGTTTCCATCATCGCCGACGTCATCGTCAAATACCCGGATGCATTCACGCCGGAAGAGATAAAGCTGGCGCTGCAGGCGGCCAATGTCTCCGCCAACTTTGACCTTGAGCTGACCAAAAGCTGGGTGCCCTATCAGGATCCCTGGAACGGTGACAAGCGCTTCACCGTAATGACCCGTCACGGCCAGTATGCCGAGCAGCACGGCTATGTCCCCGCCAACGTCAAACTCAAGCCCGAAGAGGGGGGCATGGCGCAGGACAAATACGATGAGCTGGTCAACGAGTCCGTCTCGTACGGCGTCGAGAATGCCTACTACGACTGGTGTATCGCCCAGCTGGCTCGCCTGGCGGGCGACAAGTCTGCCGAGAACCGCTATCTGACCCGGGCCACCACCTGGCGCGCCTATTTTGACTACAACCCAACGGAATATGGCAAATATGGTTCGACCGGCTTTATGCGCCCCAAAAATTACGATGGCAGCTGGGTCAACAACTACCCCTCCTGCGCTATCGATAAAAACGGCAACCCGGTCACACCCCCACCAGGTTGCGACATCAACGACAGCAGCCGTTATGACACCTTCTGGCCCTATCGTGCCGAGCACCGGGGGCAGGACTTTACCGAAGGCAACACCTGGCAGTGGAGCTGGTTTGTTCCCCACGATATCGAGGGGCTCAAAGAGGTAATGGGTGGCGAGGAGAAATTCAGGAAGAATCTGGATGCCCTGTTCACCGCCAACTCCAACGCCGATACCTCGCAGGGGGATATGACCGGCTATATCGGGCAGTTCGTGATGGGGAACGAACCGGATCACCATGTTCCCTACCTCTATAACTGGACCAAGGAGCCGTGGAAAACCCAGGAGTATGTGGATCAGGCGGTACGCAGCTTCTTCCACCCGACCACCACCGGGCTGATTGGCAATGAGGACGTGGGGCAAATGTCCGCCTGGTACATCATGAGTGCGCTTGGCTTCTATCAGGTCACGCCGGGAGTCCCGGTCTACACCATAGGTCGGCCGCTGTTTGACAAGGTGACGATGGATATCGATGGCGGGAAATTCACCGTGATCGCCGAAAACAATGGCCCCCAAAATATCTATGTGGAATCGGTCACCATCAACGGCAAACCCTTGGGGGAAAACCTGACATTCAACCACAGCGATATTCGGGCAGGTGGTGAGTTGAAATTTATCATGACGGCACAAAAACCGACCCGCTCAGATAATAAATAACCATCATTGATTGCCAATATATGTTCAGGCCCAAAGCTTCCTTTGGGCCTCTTTTTTGGTCGATTCACAAGAACACTCAAAAAATATGACGTGCTGCATCACATGATACGCGGATCACAAACAGACAGCCTTGTCACAAAAGTCTAGTGAATGACACTTTTTTACTCTGTCGATGAAACAGGAGCCATGGGAATAATAGCGCTCGCCGGGATTGACAGCGCCGCTCCTTGATATTGCGCAGGCATTACTCCGGCATCAAAAAAATAAATTCTGACTGCTCACCCCCTACCCGATGGAGCCGTTCCATATGTTCAAGAAAAATATTCTGGCCATTACCCTGACCAGCACCCTGGCCATGTTATCCGGCTGCGATTCAGATAACAGCAGCACCGATAACGACGAGCAAAAGCCAACGCCAACCAATGTGTTGCAATACGTGAATCCATTTGTTGGCACTGGCTTTAACGGTCACACTTTTCCCGGCCCCGTGGTACCGGAAGGCATGGTGCAACTCTCGCCGGATACCGAACTGATAGGGTGGCACTCCTCCTCCGGCTATCACTTCGACAAAGACACCCTGTTCGGTTTTTCCCACACCCATCTCTCCGGCACCGGCATGGGGGGGCTCGGGGATATTCTGTTCCTGCCCTTTACCGAAGATAAGGCCAAATACATCGAGCCGAACAATGATTACCGCAAGGCCATCTCGGTCAAAATGGACAAAAAATCCGAGCAGGCCGAGCCTGGCTACTATGCGGTGCGTATCGCCGAAAATGGCATCAAGGCAGAGTTGACCGCCTCCGAGCGGGTGGGCTTTCACCGCTACACCTATCCGCAGGGCCAACCCCAACGGTTGAAGATCGACTTGAACTCGATCCTCAACAGCGACTGGGGCTCGAGTTCGCTGCGCAACAAGCTCACTGTCAGCGAAGATGGCTACACCATCACCGGCGAGCGGGATGCCACCCACTTCTCAGGCTGGGCAAAAAACCAGAAGATCTTCTTCTATGCGACCTTCGACAAGAAGATCAAAGGGGTCTACCTCCTCGCCGGGGGTGTGCCGGTAGAGGGGTTGAGCGCCGAGCACAAGGCCAAATCCAATGCCGATGTCACCGCCTACGTCGAGTTTGAAGAGGGCGGTTCTGCCCAGCTCAATGCCAAAGTTGCCCTCTCGGCGGTTGATGCCACCGGTGCACAGAAAAACTACCAGGCCGAAGGGGATGTATCGTTTGACGAGGCCCGCGCCAATGCCCGCGACAAGTGGGCCAACGCCCTCAACTTCACCATCGAGGGGGGCAGCAAGAAGCAAAGCGAGATCTTCTACACCGCCCTCTATCACACCAAGATCGCCCCCATCGTCCATCAGGATGTGGATGGCAACTACCGCGGCATGGGCAAAGGGGCGCAGGCCAAGGGGGAAGGCAGCTACTCGATTTACTATGGTCAGGCGAGCGAAGAGCAGCCCAACTTCTCGGTCTACTCCCTGTGGGACACCCAGCGGGCGCTGCACCCGCTCAAGACCATCACCGAACCTGCCCGCGCCGTGCAATATGCCAAGAACCTGATCCAGAAGTATCTGGAGAGCGGCCTGCTGCCCAAGTGGGAACATCTGGGGGATGAGACCGGCACCATGGTGGGCTATCCGGCGGTGGTAGTGATTGCCGATGCCATCACCAAATACCCCGAGGCCTTCACCGCGCAGGAGAAAAACCTGGCGCTCAAGGCCGCCATCGACAGCTCCACCTATACCAACTACCCCATGCTGGCGACCGAGTGGGACAAGGCGGTGCTGGACAAGACCCTGACCAATCATATCGATTACATCGAGAAGAACGGCTTTGCGCCGGCGGTGCAGCGGATCGATGGTCAGCCCGTCTTCGCTGATTACACCCTAGAGTCGGTCTCCTACGGTCTGGAAAACGCCTTCTACGACTGGGCCATCGCCCGGATCGCCAAAGCAGCTGGCAACCCGACTGCCGAAGCGCGCTATCTGGCCCGTTCGAACGGCTACCAGCGCTACTTCGACCACAATGCGGCCGAATACGCCCAGTACGGGGTGACCGGTTTCATGCGTCCGGTGATGATCGATGGCTCCTTCATGACACCGTTTGATCCCTATGGCACCGAACATGAGACCGGTAACTATACCGAGGGCAACGCCTGGCAGTGGACCTGGTTTGTGCCCCATGACATCAAGGGGCTGAAAACCGCGATGGGCGGAGAAGAGGCCTTCAAGCAGAATCTGGATGCCACCTTCTCCGCCGAGAGTCAGGGGTCGGAGACCGCTGACATGACCGGGATGATGGGTCAGGTGGCCTTCGGCAATGAGCCCTCCCACCATATCCCCTACCTCTACAACTGGACCTCGGAGCCGTGGAAAACTCAGGAGACGGTCGACTACATCCTCGACACCATGTACTCGAACACCCCGGCAGGCATCATCGGCAACGAGGATGTGGGCTCCATGTCTGCCTGGTACGTTATGTCAGCACTCGGCTTCTATCAGGTGAATGCGGCAGACCCCGTCTACACCATCGGCCGCCCGCTGTTTGCCAAAGCGACCATCCCGGTCAAGGGGGGAACCTTCACCATCATCGCCGATAACAACAACGCCAAGAACCGCTATGTCCAGTCGGTCACCATCAATGGCAAACCGCTCAAGGATGGCCTCTTCTTCGAGCACAAGGAGTTTGTGCCCGGTGGCAACCTCCACTTCGTGATGGGCAATACCCCGCCACAGAAGTAACGAGCCATAGCATTGAAGTGACATTCAGCACGCAACCCGAGAATGTCACTTTGTGATACCCGACGGCCCACGCCAGATGGATTGATAAAATCCAATCAGCGCCGGGCCGTTCTATTTTCCAGTGGGGAGCGTCGGTGTAGCCATCAACCCGTTTTTTCTCAAATCAGCCTTAAATCGGGCAATAAACCGCAAAAAATGGCCTTAAATACCGTTGCAAGGGTTTTTCCGTCATACCTTGACCGCTGTCACATCCCGCCATGAATTAAACAAACCCAACTATTGAGTCAAAGCACAACACTTTGCGAGCTGGATCACACCGGCAAAACCATGCAACAAAAATCCAGTTATTGCTACATTCATCGCCTGTCCAACCCCACCATAGAGGGCAATAATGAGCCCAATTCGCAACGCATGACTTAGCCCTGACGGGAAAGGAGAGTGAGATGTTACCCACCATGACCAACGGCAGACTCATCTGCCTGGAGTTGAAGGCCACCAGCAAGGAGGCACTGTTCGACGAGATGGCACAGATGCTGGCGCGCGATGGCGCCGTGTCTGATCAACAGCAATTCGTCAAAGATGTCTGGGCCCGCGAGCAGCTGGACTGCACCGGCTTCGAGCAGGGTGTCGCCCTGCCCCACGCCAAGAGCAAGGCGGTCAGCCGCCCGGCCATTGCCATCGGTGTCAGCCGTCAGGGCATCGAGTACGGCGCCGAAGATGGCAAGCCGACCCAGCTGATCTTCATGATCGCCTCCCCGGATGGCGGCGCCAATCACCATATCGAAGTGCTGGCGGAGCTCTCTACCCGTCTGCTGGAGCCGGGCTTTATCGAGCAAATGAAAGCGGCCACCACTGTCGAGCAAGCCCTGACCCTGCTCAAACAAGGCCCGAAAGTGGCAAAGCCTGCCCCTGCCGCCAAACCGGCTGCCACTGCACCGGCTGAGCCCGAAGAGCGCACCTTCAAGGATCGCCTCAATACCATGAAGCAGCACCTGCTGTTTGGTACTTCCCACATGATCCCCTTCATCGTGGCAGGCGGTGTATTGCTGTCCCTGTCGGTGATGCTGAGCGGCAAGGGCGCCGTGCCGGAAGCGGGCTTCCTCAAAGACATGGCGACCATGGGTATCGCCGGTCTGACCCTGTTTACCGCCGTGCTGGGTGGCTACATCGCCTACTCGCTGGCTGACAAACCGGGCCTGGCCCCGGGTATGATCGGCTCCTGGATTGCCGTTCAGCACTATCAAACCGGTTTCCTCGGCGCCATTCTGGTGGGCTTTATCGCCGGTTTCGTGGTCAATCAGCTCAAACGGATCAAGCTGCCTGACTCCATGACCTCCCTCGGCTCCATCTTCATCTATCCGCTGATCGGTACCTTCCTGGTGTGTGGCATCGTGATGTGGGGGATCGGTGCCCCGATCGCCGCCATGATGGAAGGGATGAACCACTGGCTCTCCAGCATGGCGGGCTCCGGTAAAGTGATGCTGGGTGCCATTCTGGGTGGTATGACCGCCTTCGATATGGGCGGCCCGGTCAACAAGGTTGCCACCCTGTTTGCCCAGACTCAGGTCAACACCCAGCCCTGGCTGATGGGCGGCGTCGGTATCGCCATCTGTGTACCGCCGCTGGGTATGGCACTGGCCACCTTCATGTCTCCGAAGCGTTACAAGAAAGAAGAGCGTGAATCCGGCAAAGCGGCCGCCATCATGGGCATGATCGGTATCAGTGAAGGTGCCATCCCGTTTGCCGCCGCTGACCCCATGCGTGTTATCCCGGCCATCGTCGCAGGCGGTATCGTCGGCAACATCACCGGCTTTATGATGCACAGTATCAACCACGCCCCCTGGGGTGGCTGGATTGTCCTGCCGGTTGTTGAAGGCAAGATGGGTTACATCCTGGGTACCATCCTCGGCGCCCTGACCACTGCCGTCATCGTCAACCTGCTGAAGAAGCCGGTGAGCGAAGAAGATGACGTGACCACCACTCAAACCAGCTTCGAAGTCATTGAAGCGGAAGGGGAAGCGGACGTACTGGCCATCACTGCCTGCCCGTCTGGCGTAGCCCACACCTTCCTGGCCGCCAAGAGCCTGCAGAAGGCCGCTGCCCAGCAGGGGATCAAGATCAAGGTCGAGACCCAGGGCGCCAACGGCATCATCAACCGCATCACCGCCAAGGATGTCGCCAACGCACGCTGCGTCATCTTCGCCCACGATGTGGCCATCAAATACCGTGAGCGCTTCACCAATATCGAGGTCATCGATGTGAAGACCAAAGAGGCGATTCACAATCCGGAAGGTCTGCTGGCCCGCACGCTGGGCAACAAGGCAAACGCCGCCTGATAGCAGTCAGACCACTCAGTACAAGGGGCCCATCACGGTAATGCCAGTCAGTTAAGCCTGACTGGCATTGTTTTTATTGGCTTTTTTCACACTATACCTCTGTGGCCTTGGCTTCACG